>WLSJ01000003.1 GCA_009705865.1 Actinomycetota bacterium
CGCACTGTCACGCGGGCGGGCGCGTCCGCAGCCAGATGTAGATGATGTGCCGACTCTGTTGGGAGACGTCATCATTTGTCCCATAGTGGCCGAGAGACAAGCGTCTACCCATGCGGGCACGACAGACGACGAGTTGGCACTGTTGTTGGTGCATGGCATTTTGCATGTCTTGGGTTTTGATCACCACGATGAACCCACAACAACCGAGATGCGAGCACGGGAATTGGCTATCTTGACTACACACCATTGGTCAGGGCCAGCTCCGAGTGGTTTTAGACAGGAACAAGACGAATGATTGCAACTTCACCCACCTCTGCTGATTGGTGGATGTTTGTCGGAATTCTCCTTTTGCTGGGATGTCTGATTGTTTTGTCCATTGCTGAAATGGGACTGTCGCGAGTATCAAAGCCAAAGGCACAAGCTCTTGCAGACTCGGGCGCCAAAGGTGGCCCAGCTCTGCTTGGGCTCGTAACCCACCCAGAGCGATGGGTGAACCCGTTGTTGTTGTCTGTGAACGTGTGTCAGACGGTGCAGGCAACGTTGACAGGTGTTGTTGCAGGTCGACTCTTTGGGCCGGCCGGAGTTGCAATTGGTGTGGTCTTAAACGTTGTGGTGTTTTTTGTGTTTGCAGAAGCTGTGCCTAAGACCTATGCAATTTTGCATTCAGATAGAGCAGCACTTTCTACGTCTCGTCTGACGGCTCTTCTAGTTGCGTTCTATCCGTTGCGCAAGATGTCGCAGGGTCTTATTGGCCTGACCAACATTGTTGTCAAGGGCAAAGGATTAGAACAAGGTCCATTTATCGGCGAGCAAGAGTTCCTAGGGATGGTGGAAGCGGCGGTTGAAGATGAAGTCATTGAACATGAAGAACGCGCGCTGATCGAATCCATTATTGAATTCGGCGACACCGTTGTCCGCGAAATTATGCGACCACGACCAGACATAGTCAGCGTTGACGCTGGTGAGACCCTGGACATGGCCCTTGATGAAGCGTTTGAACACGGAGTGAGTCGCTTGCCAGTAATGCGTAAGGACGAAGACGACAACGAAGACGTGCTCGGAATTGTCTACGCAAAAGATTTGATGAAAAAGATTCGCGCCGGTGCAGGATCTGAACCAGTTGACCATTTGGTTCGAGCTGCAGTGGTGATTCCGGAAAATAAGCCGGTTGCGAAACTGATGCGAGAGATGCAACGCGACCACTTTCACATGGCCATAGTTGCCGATGAATACGGAAGCATCACTGGGCTTGTAACACTGGAAGATTGCCTTGAAGAACTTGTGGGTGAAATTGTTGATGAGCACGACGATGAAGTGCCGGATGTACGAATGCTTCCTAATGGGGAGTCGTTGGTAGATGCTGGAATGTCGATCGCAGATTTCAACGAGCATTTCAGTGTTGATCTGGCTGATGAAGAGTTCGATACGGTCGGCGGGTTCTTGTTTGGGCTGCTCGAGCATGTCCCTGTGGTCGGAGAAACCCTGGAAGTTGAAGGATGGCGTTTCGTTGTCGAGGCTCTAGAGGGTCGACGAATCACTGAAGTGCGCTTAATGCCTGTCATTGATACTGAGTAACGCTGCATCACAGCCCGTTCGGTAAGTTAGCCGCATGGAAGTTTCACTCAAAGGTAAAGTCGCACTAGTAACGGGAGCATCTCGTGGCATCGGTTTGGCAATAGCTAAAACGTTTGCCGAATCTGGCGCCAGCGTCATGATGGTGTCTCGCAAGATTGATGAATCTGCAATGGAAGGCATTGATGGCGAAGTTGCTATTCGTCCTGCCAACGTAGGTGACCCAACGGCCGCTGCTGATGTTGTGCGCGAAACTATTGAAAAGTTCGGACGTCTCGACATTCTGGTGAATAACGCCGCGACAAACCCGTACTACGGACCAACAATGGGTGTCGATGAGAGTCGTTATGACAAAACTTTTCAGATCAACTTGAAAGCTCCATTGCAGTGGACTCAAGCTGCGTACGAAGCATCATTCAAAAAGTCTCCGGGTGTAATTATCAACATCGCATCGGTAGGTGGTTTACGTACTGATGGAGGCGGCTTAGGTATTTACAACTTGACCAAAGCAGCGTTGATTCATTTCACACGTCAACTTGCTAGCGAAATCGGACCCAACAGAGTCATTGGTATTGCTCCTGGTTTGGTGAAGACAGACTTTGCTGGTTTTCTCGTAGAGAACTTTGGTGACAAGATCGCAGCAACAGTTCCGTTGAAGCGCCTCGGTGAACCTGAGGACATTGCGAACTTGGCAACATTCTTGGCATCTGATGCCGCTAGTTGGATTACGGGCGAAACGTACGTCATTGACGGCGGCGCAGGCCTAGGTACTTCTGGCGCAAGCTAAGACGTTGACACGCTGCGTACGAGCAACGCTCGTTGCGGTTTACCAAGAGATGTTCTTGGGATAGTAGAAACAACATGCACGTTGCGCGGAGCGCAGTGAGCTGGCATCACTAATTTGACGTGATCGCGCAGTTCTTCCAAGGTGATGCTTGTGGAATCTTGTACAACCACCCATGCGTGTACTGCCATGCCCCACTCAGGGTCAGGTACGCCAGCAACACACACTTCTGCAACTGATTCATGAGTAAGCAAAGTCTCTTCAACAGATTCTGGCCAGATGTTTTCGCCGCCCGAAATAATGAGATCACCTTCGCGACCCTCAACTGTTAGTACGCCATCGCTAGATAATGCGCCACGGTCTCCGGTGCGAAACCAGCCATCATTATCTAGTGGGTATGTGTCGTCGCGATACGCGCGCAGCAACATCGGGGCGCGAACATAAACGATGGAATCGCGAATCTCGATTTCGACTCCTGGCAGTGCAGTGCCGTTGTACACAATGCCACTGCCCGTTTCGGTCATTCCGTATGTAGTGATGCAATTGTCTGGGAGATCTTTGGGGGCTCGGGCTCCGCCCAACACAATTGTTCTGTACAGAGACGCATCAACCCGTTGCAATGCAGTCGCAACGAGGGAAACAAGTGTTGCGCCGTTTGTTGCAGCATCTTCATAGGCCTCTTTCGTAAAAGAAGGGACTGCTACAAGTGAGGTACCCATGATGAGAGAACGCGTGATGACAGAAAGACCCCCAACATGTGATGGCGGCAAGCAGGCCAACCACTGGTCTTTTAGTGAAACTTTGAGTCTGGCCGAAGTTGCACGGGCACTTGCTTCCAAGGCTGCCATGGTGAGCACTGCGGCCTTTTGTGTTCCGGTGGTTCCGCTAGTGGCTACGACAACGGCATCGCCAGCATCGACGAGGCGCCCAGAGACTGTTTCGTCTCCGCCGAGGGTTGCCATGATTGTTGGCTGAACAATGTCAAGTATCTGTTGACGCGCTGGTGCAGGTAGTCGCTGGTCTAGGGCAAAGACGGCGTCGTCGTTATCCCATGCTCGTGACAGTCGATCCACGAGCGCTTGTCCGTTTGGCATGTCAAGGCAGACCAACTCGTTCACGTCTACAGCGTACGGCTCGTGCGACACTAGTGGTATGACAATTCCTCATGACCCCGCAACTCTTGGATGGAAAAAGTGGGTGATCGGGGCTCGGCCTCGCACATTGCCTGCAGCCGTTGTTCCGGTTCTCGTGGGCCTGGCTTGTGCAAGCGGTGCAGATGTGACGACGTGGTGGAGAGCTGCGCTTGCCGGAGTTGTCAGTTTGTCTTTGCAAGTGGGTGTGAATTATGCAAATGACTATTCAGACGGAGTGAAGGGGACAGATGCTGTACGTGTCGGCCCACTGCGTCTCGTTGGTTCCGGTGCCGCGTCAGCTGTGCATGTAAAGCGTGCTGCCTTCATCATGTTTGCCATTGCAGCCTGTTCGGGTCTCGTGTTGGCACTTGATACATCACTGTGGCTGGTGGCGGTAGGTGCGGCTGCAATTATCGCGGCGTGGACCTACACGGGTGGCCCACGACCTTATGGGTACGCCGGATGGGGAGAACTGTTTGTGTTCGTATTCTTTGGCATTGTTGCCACAGTGGGCACCGAATATGTGGTGTCAGAGGAATTCACGGCTGCTGGGCTTGTGGCAAGCGTTGCTGTTGGTTGTTTGGCCTGTGCATTGCTCGTAATCAACAATTTGCGTGACATTCCCGGAGACACGGTCGCAGGCAAAAATACTTTGGCGGTAAAACTGGGCGATGCACGCACACGCAAACTGTTTGCACTACTCATCATCATCGCAATGGTTTCAATAGGTGCTACATCTGCGATGGTTGGGGCGTACGCATTGTTTGGCCTAGTAGGAATTGTCGCAATTCGACCCGCGCTAGAGGCAGTTGCTCGTGGCGCCAAGGGACGTGATTTGATTATCGTGCTGGGCAATGTTGGTAGAGCTCAGTTAGTAATGGGAGTCACTTTTGCTGCAGGAATAGCAGTCTCGTTAACGCAATAGTTGTTGCAATATCGCAGCGGTTGTCAGTTCGTCTTCCAGGTGAACTGAATGACCGACAGATGACACGATCGAAATTTCTGATTGCGGAATTACATCGTTCATTTCTCTAGCGATCTCGACAAATTTGGAATCGAGTTCACCGGCAATTACGTGCACAGGCATTGCAAGTTGAGAGAGTGATTCCCATAGTGGGTCTTGCGTTCCGGTGCCTGCATACCGTAATGAATTTGCAAGCCCGCTAGCACTATTGCGCAGACGATCTGAACGCTGGTCGTTGGAAGAATCAAGTCCTGAAAATAGTGGCAGGGCTAGCCATTCGTTGATGAAAGATTCAACACCGACATCTTCGATATGGTGAGCCAACGAATTGTCGCTGTTACGACGTGCGAGTCGTTCTTCTGTGTTTCGAATTCCTGGGGTACCGCTGATCAGTACTAATTGTGAAACCACCTGCGGGAACAGGGTTGCTACGTGGAGAGCCATACGGGCACCCATCGAATATCCGACTAAGACTCCTGGCTGCATCGTTGACGAAATGTCAGAGGCATATTCAGACAGTGTGCGTTTGCCGTCTGGGTTGAGGCCATGACCAGGTGCATCAGGGCAAGAGGGGGTTACCGAAGATGGAAGCAGCCGTACAAGAGAATCCCACGATGATCCGGTTTGGGTGAACCCATGAAGGAAGGTGGCGTGTTGTTGAATCAACGAGTGAGCGCGCGTTCTAGGACATTGACGAACACATCGACATCTTGAGCGCCAGGGATAAGAAAGCGGTCATCAATAACGAATGAAGGGACAGCCGTTATCTCTCTCATAACTGCTCCGTCTAGGTCTGCTTGCACTTCGGCGAGGCCGTTGTCAGTATCGAGCCATGCACGTAGTGATGAACCGTCGAGGCCAATCTCTGTTGCGCACGTAGCCACAACGTCAGCATCGCCAACATCAAGCCCGTCTGTGAAATAGGCAGACATCAGTCGTTCTTTGAATGTGGCCTGAACAATTGCACCGTGGTGTTCAAGAGCCCAGTGCAATGCACGATGAGCCAGGATGGTGTTTGCACGAAGAGCGATATCCATATTGAATTCGATGTCATCGGCCGCAGCGACTGACGTGACATGGTGAAGAATCTGTTCGGCCCGTTCGCGTCCGCCAAACTTTTTTGCATAACTGTCAACAACGGGTGTTGGACTTCCCAACGGTGCTGTGGGGTCAAGTTGGTATGCCTTGAACACCACCTCGATTGGTTCTGAAAAACCTTTCTGGCGAAGCACTTCGAGCGCGTTGTCAAACCGGCGCTTTCCTATGAAGCACCAAGGGCAAACGACATCAGACCAGATTTCCACACGCATAGGTGTAACGATAGGTGACATGAGTTCTTCTGGCGACACTGCAGCCACATTTTGCGCAACATTGGTCGACGAATGGGAACGCCAAGGCGTGGTTCATGCGGTGGTTGCTCCCGGTAGCCGTAGTACGCCACTTGCAATCGCTCTCAGTCGTTCAGACATTATTCGGGTGCATGTGTTTCATGATGAACGAAGTGCAGCGTTTGCTGCCTTGGGTATCGGGTCAGCATCTGGTGCGCCAGCGATTCTGTTGTGTACGTCTGGCACCGCCGCCACACATTTCCATGCAGCAGTAGTTGAGGCCCATCAGAGCGATGTGCCGATGATTGTGTGTACCGCAGATCGTCCCCCTGAATTACGCGACGTCGCGGCCCCACAAACAATCGATCAAACACACCTGTTCGGCTCCGCGGTTCGATGGTTTCATGATCCGGGTGTGCCGTCTCGCGAAGCATCTTCGTCATGGAGATCTTTAGCGGCACGCAGCGTGCAAGCTTCTGTTGGGGTGCGTCCAGGCCCGGTGCATCTCAATTTGCCGTTCAGAGAACCGCTTGTTGGCAATGTAGTTGACATGCCGCAGGCACGTGATGGTTCATGGTCAGTGGTTTCCCGTTTGTCAGCTTCTACCGAGCATGGTGAAGAGCATGTCGCCCAGATATTGAGTGGACGTCGGGGAGTAGTGATTGCTGGTCGTGGAGCTGGCCGTGATGTGTTGTTGCTAGCTAACGCGCTTGGCTGGCCAATTTTTGCTGATCCACTCAGTGGTGTACGCGAAAATGATGACGCCGTAATTATCGGCTTTGATTCAATACTGCGATCTGATGCATTTGCTTCAAGTCATTTCCCTGAAGTGGTTGTGCGAGTGGGGTCAACACCTGCTTCAAAAGTGTTGTCACAATGGGTGACACGATCAGGCGCTCGTATTGTGCAATTGCGTTCTTCTGAGATGGTGATTGATCAAGATCACTCTGTCGAAGCAAATGTTGTCGGTGATATTGGGTCAAGCATCCGAGTGTTAGCCAAATCTGTAACTTCCTGTGACAAGAAATGGCGTGAGGAATGGATCGCTTCCGAACGTGTAGCTCAAAAGGTAATCGACATGTGGGCCTCACGGAACTTCAGTGAACCGTCCGTGGCCCGAGCAGTCACAGCGGCCATGAATGTTGGAGAACATCTCGTGATTTCTTCGTCTATGCCAATCCGAGATGTCGAATGGTACGGAACAGCGACGCCTGGCGTCACTGTCTATTCCAATAGAGGCGCCAATGGCATTGACGGTGTCGTCAGTACTGCAGTCGGAGTGGCATTGGCTACGCGAGCTCCAGTCACTCTTCTGATCGGTGATGTTGCTTGTATTCATGACTCGAACGGTTTATGGGCACTGAATCGACGTGAGGTTGATTTAAAGATTGTGGTCACGAACAATGACGGGGGAAGCATCTTTTCGTTTTTGCCTCAGGCAAGTGTGGTGAGTGAAAACACATTCGAGTTGTTATACGGAACTCCTCACGGAGTGTCGTTTGAACATTTAGCCGCAGCGCATGGGATTGAATTTGATCGCGCCAGCAGTACCGAAGATTTGCATCACGCACTGTCTAGGCATGGCACTCGCTTAATCGAAGTGCCTTGTGATCGTTCGGTCAATGTTGCACAGCATGAGGCGTTGCAAGCAGAAGTGATTTCAGCGATAGAGGCTATGGCCTAACAATTGCAGACAGCATTGCTTGAAACTTTGCTTGAGTCTCAGCCAGCTCGACATACGGATCGCTGTCAGCAACGATGCCACCACCTGCAAACAGACGTGCGGTGCGGTTGTCTTGCGAGATTTCTGCGCACCTAATAGTGACTGCAAAGACTCCGTTGCCTTTTGCGTCCATGTAGCCGACGGCGCCTCCGTAGTAGCCGCGGTGAAGGCCCTCTGTCTGATTAATGAGTGCGATAGCGGCGCCAGAAGGGTGTCCGCCCAATGCCGGAGTAGGGCATAGAGCACGTACTAGCGAGAACACGTGAGCAGGCGGGTCGGTCAGCGCGCCTTCGATGCTCGTGCCGAGATGCTGCACGTTTGCAACCGTGACAATTGATGGTTCTGCTTCCCAATCGAGGTACGAGCAGTAGGGCAAGAGAGTGTCGTGCACCATGTCAATAACAATGCGATGCTCAATCTGATTCTTTTTGCTTGCGATGAGTTCATCTGCCAGCTGTTTGTCTGTTGCTGTATCTCCGGTTCTGGGTGCGGTACCCGCCAACGGATGACTACGAACTGTTGATTGGTCAACTGACACCAGCAGTTCGGGCGATGCGCCGATGATGTTGTTGACGCAATAGCGATAACTGGAACCAAAGGAGGCCCGTAAGCGCAGCAAAATGGCATGAACATCAATTGGGTCATCGGCATGAACCTCTATGTCGCGGGCGATCACTGCTTTGTCGATGTCTCCTGCACGCACTGCGTCGCGTGCGGAAGTGACGGCATCGAGATACTGGCCGATAGCGGTTCGCGGTGACACACGATATGAATTGCTATGAGGGCGTGGTGGTGGCGTGTTTATCGCTGTTGTTATCGCGGCATGAAAAACATCATCAGTTAGGTCGCTGTCGTCTTTTCCGATCAAGGTGACTGTCGGAATTGAACTTTCGGTTTTACGAAAGATGATCGTGGGCAGGACAAAGGTTGCAGACTCGGTGGGTAAGAACGGGACAAGCCCGAACAGGATTGGACCAGTGTCTCTCAGTGTTGAGTCAGTATTCGTGCTTGGCTTAAGAGTTGCCAAAAAGGTCAGCGCATCTGATTCTGAGACTGTGTGAGTTATTCCTCTACCAGCTACGCCAACACCATCACGTACAAAGAGAAAACCATCGCCACGGCACACAGTGTTGAGGTCGAATGGCTCAACACATTCGATGGTGCGATACATCATGGTGTGTTTTTGGTTCCGACCATGAGCTGAGTAAGTCCACCAGATAACTGCGTGTGCGTTGCATCGGCAAAACCGGCCTTTTTGAGCATGGCCACTAGAGCTGTTCTTTCGGGAAGGTATGCGACACTTCGTGGTAGGTAGCGATACGCGGCTGCATCACTAAAGATGGCTCCGATACGCGGAACAATCTTGCCGAAATAAATGTTGTTCCCGAATCTGATGAGGCGATTGTGTGGAATGCCGACATCAAGAAGCGCAACACGACCGCCAGGGCGAATGACGCGTGCGCATTCAGCAAAGAATTTCTCAAGATCAACCAAATTCCGAAGAGCGAACCCACAAATTACTCCGTCAACTGATTGAGAAGGAATGGGGAGGCGAAGAATGTCAGCCTGCACTCGTGGCGCACCGCTGTGATCGTTCGACAACATGCCAAAAGAGAGATCGAAAGCGATGGGTGTCAACTGGGCTCGGCGAAGGTCAACACATAAGTCTCCGGTACCTGCAGCAAGGTCTAGGACTACCGACTGAGGGGGCAGAGCTAGGTCACGCACTGCACGGCGACGCCACCGCGTATCAAGACGAAAGGTCATGATGCGATTCACAAGGTCATAGCGAGGTGCAATGGCATCAAACATGCCGCGAACCATTTGAGACTTCTCGACACCCTCGGGAAGGGACGTAGAGTCCCATGAGGAGGGCATGGGGGACTCAGATGACTTCACACGGTAAGACTAAGGGCGCAAATGCAGCTACCCCAAGTACAACTCGCCGTTTTTGTCTGCGACACAGCAGAATGGAACATCACAGAGTCCACAGGGAGGACCCCTCATGATCGATTTCACTCTCGCACCTGAACACGAAGAAATCCGCACCCGCGTGCGCGACTTCGTTGACAATGTCATTAAGCCAGCCATGGAGCCATTCGGTCATCGAGATGACATGGCGCCAGAAGATCATGCTGAGTACGTTCGTCAATTGATCTCACTGCGCAAGAAGGCTGTTGAAGCCGGCTTGTGGTTGCCTCATATGCCTAAAGAATGGGGCGGTATGGGTCTTGGTCACGTGGCTCTTGCAATGGTGCAGGCTGAGTCGGCAAAAACTCGTGTCGGGCCGTGGGTGTTCAACTGCCAAGCTCCCGACGAAGGAAACATGCACACTTTGCTCCATTGGGCAACCGATGAACAAAAGGACAAGTACCTCAAGCCATTGCTTAACGGAGTGTCTTCATCTTGTTTCGCAATGACAGAGCCTGAAGTTGCTGGTTCTGACCCAACGCTTATTCGCACCAACGCAATCAAAGATGGTGATGAATGGATCATCAATGGTCATAAGTGGTTTATCTCTGGTGCTCGTCGCGCACGCTTTGCAATCTTGATTGCCAGAACAGAGATGGACGTGCCGCCTGGATCACGTGGAGCAAACACAGCCTTCATCATCGACTTGCCTATGAAGGGCTGGAACGATGTACGCGAAATTGAAACGATGCATGGTGCTACTGGTCACTCAGAGATCGTCATCGAAGATTTGCGAGTTCATGATTCACAGATCTTGGGTGGACGCGGCAACGGGCACCGACTTGGCCAATACCGCCTCGGACCAGCGCGTCTAGCTCACTGCATGCGCTGGGTAGCTCAGGCTGAGACAGCTCTTGACATGATGGTTGCTCGCTCGCTCGAGCGGTACTCACATGGTTCAATTCTTGCTGAGAAGCAAGGAATTCAGTGGTTGATTGCAGATTCAGCAATGGAGATCTACCAGTGCAAGTTGATGATTCTTCATGCAGCATCAAAGATTGATGCTGGCCAAGATTTCCGTCAAGAAGTATCAATGGCAAAGCACTTTGTTGCTAACAGTTTGAACCGCGTCATTGACCGTGCAATTCAGGTACACGGCGCACTGGGGTATTCAACAGATACGCCACTTGCTGGCATGATGCAGAATGCTCGATGGGCACGATTCGCAGATGGTGCCGATGAAATTCACCAGATGCGTATAGCTGAAATCACTATTAAGGCATTCACCGATACAGGCTCAACCAGAACCGCAACCGGCGATCTGCCGATTTAATTGGGTACGGCGTCGAGGGCAATCTGTTTTGCCCATCGATAATCCGCTTTCCCTGCCGGAGAGCGAACAATAGAGTCCACAAAGACAAATTGCTTTGGCAATTTAAATCGTGCGATGTGCTGCTGGGCCACTTCTCGTAATGCATTTTCTGAAGTTGAGGCGCCAGCTTTTAGTCGCACAACAGCGACCACTTCGTTACCCCAACGTTCACTAGGACGCCCAGTGACTACGCAGTCATAAACATCTGGATGCGCTTTAACGGCTGCCTCTACTTCTTCAGCAAAAATCTTTTCGCCGCCAGAGTTAATGGTGACGGAGTCTCGCCCGTGCACTTCAATCATCTGATCTGCAGTGAGGCGTGCCCTGTCTCCTGGCACCACATATCGAACACCCTGAACAACTGGATAAGTCTTTTTAGTCTTTGCTTCATCATTGAGATAACCGAGTGCAAGTCGTCCACTTTTTGCGAGCCAGCCAAGTCCTTCGTGGCCTGCCTGAAGTTCTGATGTGAGGTCTTCGGACAAGATGTGATTTTGCGGTGCATAGGGAAACGAGCCGGTGGTGGAACTGTCTCCAGATGCCACCTGCGACAATTGGCCACCAGCCTCAGATGATCCGAGACCGTCGACCAATATGACCGACGGCAGATATTTGTGGAACTCCACTTTCAGATGTGCAGAGAGAGGCGCTCCACCAGAAAGGATTGACAACAACGATGACAAATCACGTGTGTTGTTTTCCAGGCCATCAAGCAGCGGGCGAGCAAACGCATCGCCGACAATTAGTAGAAAGTTGGCTTTTTCTTTTTCTACTAATCCCCAAATATCGTCTGCGTCTAAACGGTCTGGTTGTGATTGCACGATTATGGTGCCGCCACTTAGCCAGGTGCGAATGGCAATCCAGTGTCCGGCACCGTGCATAAATGGTGGGCTTGGTAAAGCTCTGAGATTTCCTGCCGCTTCTGCGACAAACTCTTCGACCGTACTAGCGGTCTTTGACCCGCCGAAACATTCCACAACTGCATCGGCATTACGCCACAGCACTCCTTTGGGCATGCCTGTTGTTCCACCGGTGTACAAGATGTAGAGGTCATCGCCGTTGTAACCGGCAGCGGGTTTGTCAGATGATGATCCGCGCAACGCGTCTTCGTACCACACTGCACCGTCAATGAGCTGATGACCCGAGGCATCAGGAACCTGAATGATGACTCGCAAGTTGGGAAGTTGTTGACGCACAGCATCAAGTAGCGGAGCGAATTGGGAATGAACGATGCAGGCAGATGCCTGTGAATCACGAAGTAGGTATTCCAGCTCTTCTGCCACGTAGCGATAGTTCACGTTGAAGGGCGCAACACGGGCTTTCCAAGAACCGAGCATTGCTTCTAGGTATTCATTGCCGTTGTGAAGATAGATCGCTAAGTGGTCTTGACCGGTTTCCCAACCCTGCAGTTGATCGCGTTCAACGTGACACCCGAGTCCTTGAGACGCGAGGTAGTTGGCCAGCCGACGGGTGCGGTTTGTGATGTCGGCCCACGTGAAGCGCTTGTCGCGAAAGATAAGGCATTCATCGTCTGGACGAGTGGCAGCGATTGCTTCGTGGATTTCAGCGATGCTTAAGACAGCAGGTGGGAATTGCGACATTCATGAACGATAACCTCGATAGCCAAGGGGGAACCATGTCGAACGATTCTCATAAAAATATTTTTGGCGTCTTTATTCCGCAAGGCTGGAAGATGGAATTGGCCGGAATCTCTGGTGCTGCTGCCCAGTGGAAAACTGCGGTTGATGTTGCTGTGCTTGCTGAAGAGCTGGGATATGACTCCATCTGGGTGTACGACCATTTTCACAACGTGCCCAAGCCCGCTCAAGAAGCTGTCTTTGAATGCTGGACCACAATCGCTGCTATCAGCCAATTGACGTCACGAATCAGGTTGGGCCAGATGGTGGGTTGCAATAGTTATCGCAACCCGGGGCTTCTCGCCAAGATCACATCAACCGTTGATGTCATCTCGGGTGGTCGTCTTGACTGGGGCATTGGCGCTGGTTGGTACGAAAGTGAATACAAGGGCTACGGGTACGAGTTCGCTAAACCGTCAGACCGAATTGGCATGTTGCGCGAAACTGTTGAAATCGTAAAGTCCATGTGGACCAAAGAAGAGACCAACTACGACGGCAAGTACTACAAGATGCAGCGAGCCAACTGTGATCCGAAGCCTTTGCAACAGCCAACGCCTCCTATCTGGATCGGCGGCGGCGGAGAACAATTGACCCTTCGTGTTGTTGCTGAACACGCAGACGTTGCCAACTTTGGAAGTTCTGTCGAAGAGTTCATTCGTAAACGTGCCATTTTGCAACAACATTGTGTGACAGTTGGACGCGACGAAGATTCCATTCGCAAGACCATCTCGAGCGAAGTCTTTATTCGCGAGACCGAGGCCGAAGTTCTGGCTGCTGGAAGCCTCAATGTGTGGGGCAAAGATGCTGCAGATTGGCGCAATGAGGCTTTAGTCGGTACTCCCGAACAAGTAAGCGAAAAGATTCAGAAATACATCGACGCAGGATGCACCGGGTTTATTCCGTGGTGCTCTGATTACCCGTCAACAGAGACGTTGGAATTATTTGCCAAGAAAGTCATTCCCAACTTTCGTTGAGAAAGTTCTTCGTCAGACGAAGTACTGAAAGATAACTTCGGCGATGCAGGATGGCTTTGCAGCCCCTTCGCATTCGAATGTGGTCTCAAGGGTGACGCGAGCGCCGCCCGGAGTGTCGTCAACAGCAAGAACCTTGATGCCAGCGCGCAGTTGCGCACCGACTGGCACAGGGGACACGAAACGAACTTTGTTTGCTCCGTAGTTGACGCCCATTGATACTCCGCCAACAGAGAAAATCTGTGGCAGGAAGACTGGTCCGAGCGACAAGGTGAGATATCCGTGAGCGATGGGTCCGCCGAAAGGTCCTGCCTTTGCACGCTCGACATCAATGTGGATCCACTGATGGTCGCCTGTTGCTTCTGCGAATTGGTTGACGCGCTCTTGTGAGATGGTCATGTACTCGGAATAGCCGAGGTGTTCGCCGATAAGGCCCTTGAGAGCTTCGATGGATTCAATATGTCGTGTTGCCATGAGCAAATCTTGACACACCGGACCGGGAAGACCTCTAACGGAGCCAGGTGCGAGCGTACGAACGACTCATGGGGTGAAGAAGAAGACCAGCGAGAGCAGCTTCAAACATGAAACCAATGAGATCTCCGCCCGTGATGATGGTGCGCAGCGTGAGCGAATACTCAAATGAAATAAGAAGACGCGCAACGATGGGCGAAAAGGATGCCCCGACGGCCACGTACCACCCAAGTTTTTTGCCGTTTGCCATCAGATAAGCACCGCCGAAGTAGCCAAGGCACGCCACAAGCCCGATTACGCCCATGACCGGACTAATGCGACGCAAAATACCGAAGTCGTTTGTCCTGTCGAGATAACCAATGATGCCAAAGACTCCGTCTAGATACAGCAGCCATGTAGCAATGGCCAAAGTCTGCGGATGCATGTTGTCAAACCATTTGCGGGGATCAAGATTGTTGAATGCATGAGAGAACATGTCTCCAGTGTGTCAGGCAGTCTCACCATTTTCGGTGACCATCGCTTCGTGTCTTCCTCGAAGTGAGAGACGAAATTTCTTTTTTGCACTGAACGAGCAAATTGTTACTACTCTGTAGATGTGCGGAGCGGATTTGTGACCTTTGTTGGTAGACCCAATGTGGGGAAATCGACACTTGTGAACGCGATCTGTGGAGTCAAAATTTCCATCGTTTCGAACAAGCCGCAAACTACGCGAACTCGCATTCGCGGTATCCATCACAGTCCTGATTCTCAGGTCGTCTTTGTTGATACGCCAGGACTTCATAAGCCAGTCACACTGTTGGGCGAGAAGGTAAATGCCACGGCTCTTGAAAGTGCAAAAGATGTTGACTTGGTGTGCTTGCTTGTTGATGCCACGAAACCATTTGGTCGCGGTGATCAGTGGGTCGCAGATCATATTGATATTGCAAAAGCATTTGTTGTTGTGAACAAGACCGACAAAGCAACACGGGAACAAGTCATTGCGCAACTTCAGGCGGTGTCGTCGCTTGGTGCTGCTGAATACTTTCCAGTTTCTGCCCGAACTGGTGAAGGTGTACCTGAATTGCTCGCAGCATTGAAAGCATTAATGCCAGAAGGCCCTGCGTATTACCCAGAAGACATGGTCACAGATACCGAAGATGCACAATGGATTGCAGAACTAGTTCGCGAACAGTTGCTTGCAGTGTTGAAAGATGAGCTTCCGTATTCAGTTGCAACGAAAGTGACTGAATGGGAATGGCCCCGCGTGCGCTGTGAAATCTATGTGGAACGCGAAAGCCAAAAGGGCATGGTGATTGGCAAAGGCGGCGAACTGCTGAAGCAAGTAGGCATCGCTGTACGGGCCCAGATGCCAGAAGGAGCTTTTATTGAGCTTCACGTTGTGGTCGATAAAGACTGGCAACAACACGCTGATCGTCTCGAGCGTTTCGGGTACTAAACGCTTATTGCGATTTCGTAATGTCGCGCAGAAACTGTTCTATTTCAGCGCGATCACGGGTACGCGCCATAGGCGGTAGTGCAGCAATAAGGGTTCGCCAATAGCCAGCAGTGGCAAGACGGCGGTCAAGCACGGCGACAACGCCTTTGTCTTCCGCAGTGCGAATCAGGCGACCCGCAGCCTGAGCAAGTGACGTTGCAGCGATGGGAAGGTCAATCTGACTAAATGCGGTGTCGCGCCCGACAGCTTCGCGGCGCGCTTCAAGAAGTGGGTCATCGGGACGAGGGAACGGCAACTTGTCGAGCACTACGAGTGACAATGTTCGTCCTGGGAGGTCGATGCCTTGGAAAAAAGCCTGCGATGCAAAGATGCACGAACTTTCATCGGCCATAAACATCTCAATCAGTTTTTGGCGTGGGTAATCAGCAGGGCTCAAGATGGGAACTGAAAGTCGTTCACGCATTGCATCTGTGGCTGCGTGCAAAGCCTTGTTGCTTGTGAACAGTGCAAGTGTGCGACCGCCTGCTGCAGTAATGAGTGCTTCAAGTTCATCATGAACGAACTCTGTGAACTTCGGATCATTGCGATCTGGGAACGTAGGGGAGCAGTACAAGCGAGAATTGCGCTCATAATCAAAAGGGCTCTCAACAGAGAGAATTTCAGTTCCGTCTAACGGAAGGCCAACACGTTCTGGAAGAGAGGCCGGAATGGTTGCGCTGGTAAGAACGGCTGCAACGTTTCCCCAGACAGAACCAGACATCACTTCTCCGACATGAAGAGGGCTGATGCGTAGTTGCGGACGATCTGGTGAACCTTCGACATAAGCGACATATCCCTGGATGGTTCCGAGAGCTAAGTCAAGCGCTTCAGCTAAGCGCGTCGCTTGTGTCTGTGCTCTGTAACTCTTTTGTTGTGTTGACTCGTTATCTGTAGAGATGCCACGTAGCGCGCCAAGAATGGTGTTGATCTCAATTCGTGCCAAGGCCAACGGCTCAGTCACGGATGTGGGCAGAGGGTTAGAGAGTCGTTGACCAGACATCGGTGTGAGTGCAGAGGTGAGACGAACCCCTTGAGATTCAAGTGCACTGGTAACAGTTGGGTCAGCGATGACTTTGCGTACAGCTGACGCAAGGGAAGTGAAACGGCCAGACCCGAGCTGTACGCCAACCGTGTCGCTCATCACTGATTCGAGTTGATGAGCTTCATCAAAGATGACAACTTCATGTTCTGGAAGCAAGGAACCGCCGCTGGCGATATGAAGCCCGTATATATGGAGGTTGACAACGATGACATCTGCGGCGGCGGCTGCATCGCGAGCCTTTTCAGCAAAGCAATCATTACCCACGGGGCATTTTTGTTTCCCGGGGCATTCGTCGCTACTAACTGACACAGCTATGCGAGCACGTTCACTAGGTACCCGTGGCAATTCTTCAAAGTCACCTGTGCGGGTTTTGCCTGCCCACTTCACAATTGTTTCTATCTCGCGCTTGGTTGAGCCTGATACTTCTTCGAATTCCAGCTGACCGGCTGTTTCACTGAGTTCATTGATGCGCTGGCGACATACATAGTTGTTGCGGCCTTTGATGACTGCCCAGGAAAAATCGATACCGAGATGTTGTGCAAGAAGTGGAAGGTCGTTGCGGTTCAGTTGGTCTTGCAGTGCCTTTGTAGCGGTTGCGACAACTGTTTTTTTGCCATTAAGAAGAGCTGGCACGAGATACCCGAGTGACTTTCCGGTACCTGTCCCTGCTTGCACAATGATGGACCTGCCAGCTGCAAGAGTTTCTGCGATGGCATGTGCCATGTCGATTTGGCCTTGACGTTCTTCAGCGCCTTCGAAAGACGACGTAACTTTGCGCAGTGCCTCGATGGAAGCGGTTCCCGCTAGTGAGCGGCTCATGAAGCTATGCCATTGGCATAAGCGGCAAGTGCGAGGTCAAGCTCGGCAGCATCAAAGTCTGGCCACGTGCGTTCGGTGAAAAAAACGCGGCTGCCAGTGATTTGCCACAACATGAAATTGGAGATCCGTGACTCACCTGAGGTGCGAACAAGTAAATCGACAGATGGCATTGAAGGGTCGTACAGATTGTGGGAAATGCTGTCTGGCGTTACTGGGCCGGCTGCCATGGCGCGTTGAGAAGCTCGTACTAATTCAGCGCGACTTCCGTAATCAAATGCAACAGTGACCACAAGGCCAGTGTTGTGTTCGGTATCAGAGATGGCTTTGCGAATGGCCTTTTGTACATAGACAGGAGTTCGTGCACCAGGCTCGGCAAACGGGCGACCAATCCATCTGGTGCGAGCATTGTTTTCGTTCATCTCGTTGATGCGACCAAAAAGTTTGCGGTGAAGAGACAGAATGTGGCGTACTTCGGTGCGGGGCCTCACCCAGTTTTCTGTGGAGAACCCGAACACGGTGAGCCAGCCCACAGAGCGACGAGCACAAGCGCGAACCACTCCGGCAAGTGCCTCTTCGCCCGCGGTATGACCTTCCGTACGCGGTAGACCCTTGCGGCTAGCCCATCGGCCATTGCCATCCATAATGCAGGCCACATGGATTGGCAGGGGTGCGGTAGGGACATTCATGGCATCTGCACCCTAGTTTCTCAGTGCGTCACAATGTCGTGCAACGCCGAGAGAGGTGGGTGCGTGGGAGACTAGAGCGTGCCTCACAGTGCTTCGCCAACGTTCCCCGGTCTCGATCATGTGGTCGTTTCTGGCGGCACCCCTGCTGAATGGGCCGCGATGTCCGCAGTTGAATGGACACAACGTCTCGATGCACTGGCTGCGGGTGTCAAGAGCAGTAGAGCACATTGGGTAACTCTGTTGCCACACCACGGAACAGAACTGCAGCCTCATGAGTTGGCGCAATTTTCAGAATTGATATCAGCCACCGGAAAAGTTGTGTTGGAAGATGCAGGTTACGGCCAACGTTTTGTGTGGCATCGCACGGCGAAACAAAGCATCATTATTGATCCGTCCTCAGATGGTCATAGAAGGTTTGCATCAATCATTGAATCGATGCGCCAATCAGGAGTTGACCCAGACAGCATTGACGAAAACGCTTTGACTGAAGCTTTGCTAGCACCAGCAACTAACGATGCTGATTTGGCAGTCATCTTGGGACCACCTGATCGAATGCCTGAATCAATGGTGTGGGAATTGGCGTACTGCGAAATCGTATTTCTTGATCTTGATTGGTCTGCGTTTACTGCGAATCATTTGGAATTGGCAATTGATGATTTCAATCGCCGTCATCGTCGTTTCGGCGGACTTGATTCGTGAGCACCTATCGCGATAAGGCCGTTGTGCTGGGGTCGTATAAATTTGGCGAAGCTGATCGAGTGGTGGTGTTGTTGACCGAAGAGCACGGCAAAGTACGTGCAGTTGCCAAGGGTGTTCGCAAGACGAGGTCATCGATAGGTGCGCGGCTTGAACCCATGAGCCATGTTGATGTGTCGCTTCGGTCTGGAAAAAATCTGGACACCATCGCTGAAGTGAAACTCATTCATACTCACTCTGCGTTACGTACTGATTTTGATCGATTGAATCAGGGACTTTCAATGTTGGAGGCCGTGAATAAATTGACTCCAGATCGAGAGCCGGTCCCGCACTTATTCGAAGTGTTGTCTCGCGCTCTTCATGCTCTAAACGAACGACATTCACCCTTGATGTTGGGAGCTTTCTATTGGCGTCTTTTGTCAATTGAAGGACACGGTCCACAAATTGATGCATGTGTTCGTTGTGGCGAGCAAGGCGACATCGTTGCCTTTGATGTTTTAGAAGGTGGCGGCCATTGTGCTGCGTGTCGCTCCGGGGTGCCGATATCGCAGCAAGCCCTCGACATTTTGCGAATGGTGCTTGGTGGGCGGATGAATGAGGCACTCGCATTGCCAGAATCCCCAGCTGTGCATGAAGTGAGTCAACTGGCGATGGAGGCGATGGAAGCTCATCTTGAGCGCCGACTACGAAGCCTCGGAGTGTTCGACCGCCACTTGTAGGCTGAGAGGCTATGCCAGCTAAAGATCTCGATCAGATTGTCAATCTGTGTAAGCGCCGCGGATTCGTTTTTCCTAGCGCTGAAATTTATGGAGGCTTTCGCTCGTCCTATGACTACGGCCCACTCGGGTCATTGATGTTGCGCAATGTCAAAGAGGCATGGGTTCGTACCATGGTGCAACAGCGCGACGACACGGTGCTTATTGACGCAGCCATTCTCGGGCCTCCTCAGGTGTTTGAAGCTTCAGGTCACCTAGAGAACTTTTCTGATCCACTTGTTGACTGCACAGTGTGTAAGCGTCGTTTTCGCGAGGACCATATTGAGACTCGTGACTGCCCGCAGGGAATGAAAGGTTGTGCGTTTACTGAATCTCGCGCCTTCAACTTGATGTTTAAGACCACCGCTGGCCCCGTCGAAGGGTCTGGTGCAGATGTGTACTTGCGTCCTGAGACTGCGCAGGGAATGTTTCTGAACTTCGCAAATGTTCTTCAGACGAGCCGCAAGCGACCACCGTTTGGTATCGCTCAGGTCGGAAAGAGTTTCCGTAACGAAATCACACCCGGAAACTTCATTTTCCGTACGCGGGAATTTGAACAGATGGAACTTGAATTCTTTGTTCCACCTGCCGATGGTCCTAAGTGGTACGAATACTGGTGCAAAGCACGGCTTGATTGGTATGTCGAATTGGGTATACCGGCCGAAATGTTGCGAATCCGTGCACATGATGCTGATGAGTTGTCGCACTATTCAGCAGGCACGAGTGATGTTGAATTCATGTTCCCTTGGGGTTGGGGAGAATTGGAAGGCATCGCGCAGCGGACCGACTTCGACCTCACTCAGCACGCAAATGCTTCCGGTCAAAAGTTGGACTTTTTTGATCAGGCCACGAACGAAAGATATGTGCCATTCGTTGTTGAACCGGCTGCCGGAGCTAACCGCACTATGGCGGCGTTCCTTCTGGCTGCATACGACGAAGACATAGTTAACGACGAGCCACGTACCGTGCTTCGTTTGCACCCACGTCTTGCGCCCTACAAGGTGGCGGTGTTGCCGCTGTCGAAGAAAGACACGTTGTCACCACTTGCTCGCGAGATTTATGGCACCTTGTCCCAGAGGTACATGTGTGATTACGACGAAACTCAAGCAATCGGACGCCGTTATCGCAGACAAGATGAAATCGGAACGCCTTTGTGTGTCACTGTCGATTTTGACTCTCTTGAAGACAATGCAGTCACAATTCGTCATCGTGACTCAACAGAGCAAGTTCGGGTGCCGATTGCGAGCCTGTTGGCAGAAGTGACTTCAATTCTCGGCTTTTAGCTGCACATAGTTGGCGTGTAATGTCACTATGTCGAATTGGCGTCACGCCAGAAAGAATGGACCATCATGAGCACTGTCGCACTGCTAGCAAAGCTTCCCGCCGCTGAAGGAAAGGGCGCAGAACTGGCTGAAGCCTTCAAGGCGGCTTTCGAGCACGTCAATAAGGAATCCGGCACTCGCATGTATGTACTTCATGCTGATGCATCAAATGCTGACATTCTCTGGATCTACGAAATCTATGAGAACCAAGATGCAATGAACGCACATATGACAGCTGATTGGTTCGGACCATTCAGCAAGACTCTGGCGCCATTCATGGGTGGACGTCCAGAGATGTTCTTCTTGACACCTCTTGGCGGCAAGGGTCTCTAGTCCTACTGCGGTGGGTGCATATCGCTATGGCACGCACATATCTTGATGACATTGTCGCTTGGCATCGTCAACGCGCACGTGAAGATGCACGATCTTTTGATTCTTTGTTAGAAGCTGCTCAGCAGTGCGTGCCGACGCGCGGTTTCATATCGAACATTCGTGCTACGCCGCATCTCGCAGTGATCGCCGAAATCAAGCGCAAGTCACCGTCAAAAGGTGATTTGAATATCTCTCTAGACCCCGCTGAACTAGCGCTGCAGTATCAACGAGGCGGCGCATCGTGTTTATCGGTATTAACCGACAGTCAACATTTTGGTGGTTCTGAATCAGATTTGCGCACAGCTCATGACGCCTGCACTCTTCCAGTTATTCGCAAGGACTTTACGGTCGATGCCAGAGACATTTGTGATGCACGAGTTATGGGCGCTGACTGTGTCTTGTTGATAGCAGCGGTTTTATCGAAAGACGAACTTATCAATTTTCTAGAAGTGTGCCGAGCTGTCGACATTGATGCATTGGTTGAAGTTCATGATGAGGCTGAACTTGACCTGGCACTCGGTGCCGGCGCCACAATTGTGGGGGTTAATCAGCGAGACCTAGTGACTTTTGCAGTTGATCAAGATCGAGCAGTGCGTATGGCTCCACTTATTCCTCATCACGTTGTCAAGGTCGCTGAATCAGGGGTTCGTGGTCGCAATGACGCATTGGCTCTTCGTAGTGCGGGATATGACGCGATTCTTGTCGGAGAGCATCTGGTGACCTCAATTGACCCAGGTGCGGCGCTGACTGACCTGTGCGTTGATTAAGAGGCTTCGTCGCAGTTCTTAGTGGGACTAAGGTTGGGTCATGTTCGTAAAGATCTGTGGCATCACCAATGAAGACGATGCCCTTCTCGCTGTGGCGCTGGGGGCTGACGCAGTCGGCTTTGTCTTTGCTCCGTCAGTTCGACAAATAGCAGTGCAAAAGGTGTACGACATTACGCGACGCCTTCCGCCAGAGGTGTTGACCGTTGGTGTCTTTCGTGATGAACATCCGAAGCGAGTGATTGAAATGGTGCAGTCGAGCGGGATTAAGGCAGCTCAGTTGCACGGACATGAGTCCCCAGCTGACGTAGCTGCAGTATCTCTTCATGTACGCACGGTGATCAAGGCTGTTACGGCAGGAACGATTGACGCGACACGAGCAGGAGACTTTGCAACAAAGATGATTCTTGTCGATGCCCCAGAGCCAGGGTCTGGGGAAGTTTTCGATTGGAAGATGGCAGCTGAATTGCCTGAGGGTCTCCATCTTATTTTGGCTGGCGGCTTAACGCCCGAGAACGTAGCCAACGGCATTTCAATCGTTCGGCCATGGGGAGTAGATGTCAGTAGTGGCGTTGAATCTCAACCTGGGCGCAAGGATCCGATTCTGATGAAGCGATTTATAGAAAATGCCAAGGCTGCTGAGCCGGCAGAATATGACGGCGGCACTTTTATTCCTTATGACTGGCGTGACGAATGACATCTACCAATTGGTGATGTGATTTCTGACAATTCGTGGTGGAATAAGAGGATGTCAATTCTTCAGACTCCTGGTTCCGACGGCCGCTTCGGCGAGTTCGGCGGCCGATTTGTGCCAGAGACTCTGGTACCTGCGTGTCAGGAATTGGAACATGCGTTTTCAGATGCATGGAATGACCCGATGTTTCGAGCTGACCTAGATCAGTTACTTCGTGAGTACGCAGGCCGCCCGAGCATGGTAACGGAATGTCACAACCTCGGGTCGGAATTGGGTATCCGTCTATTTCTGAAACGTGAAGACCTAAACCACACCGGTTCACACAAGATCAACAACGTTCTTGGACAAGTGCTGCTCGCTAAGCGGATGGGTAAGAAGCGCATTGTTGCCGAAACTGGTGCTGGTCAACATGGAGTTGCATCGGCCACTGCCGCAGCTCTGCTTGGTCTTGAGTGCAAGGTGTACATGGGCGAAGTTGATACCGAGCGTCAAGAGTTGAATGTTTTCCGAATGCGATTGCTTGGTGCTGAAGTGGAAGCTGTTACTTCAGGAAGTCGCACATTAAAAGATGCAGTGAACGAAGCGATGCGCGATTGGGTTGCATCGGTTGAGACCACGCACTATTGCCTTGGATCAGTCATGGGCCCTCATCCGTATCCATTTATGGTGCGCCAGTTTCACCGCGTCATCGGCGACGAAGCATTCGAGCAAATGAACGACGTGCTCGGTACTAGTCCTGATTATGTCGTGGCATGCGTTGGCGGTGGTTCTAATGCCATGGGAATTTTCTCGGGCTTCGTCGATACGCCAGCACAATTGATTGGCGTCGAGCCTGCAGGTGGAGCAGCTGTTGGTCGCGGACAACCAGGTGTTGTGCACGGTATGAAGAGTTATCTGATGCAAGATGAATATGGTCAAGTGTCAGAAGCACACAGTATTTCTGCTGGATTGGATTACCCAGGTGTGGGACCAGAACATTCGTATCTTGCATCTATCGGACGAGCGCAATATCCGACTGTTACAGATGACGAAGTAATTGCTGCATTCCAGTTGATGGCGCGTTCCGAGGGAATTATTCCGGCGCTCGAATGCGCCCATGCAATGGCGTGGATCAGCAGAGAAGCTCCGAACATGCAGGGAAAGACAGTTCTGATGAATTTGTCTGGTCGCGGCGACAAAGATGTAGGCCAGATGATGTCGATACTCGGCGACGTCATATGAGCGGACGGCTCGAAGCGGCGATGCGGTCTCGCATTGATGGCGGCGGCAAATGTTTAGTCCCGTACATCACTGGCGGATATCCCGGTTGGATGGATGCAGTGCGAGCATGTGCCGCCAATGGTGCTGACGCAATAGAAATCGGAATTCCGTTTTCTGATCCTGTGATGGATGGGCCGATCATTCAGCAAGCGTCACAGACAGCATTAGATGGTGGTGCAACTCCTGTATCCATTCTTCATGATGTTCGTTCATTAGATGTAGGTATTCCACTTGCGGTGATGTGTTACTACAACACTGTATTTCATGCAGGCCACGAGCGGTTTGCTCACGACCTTGCATCAGCCGGAATCTCAGCAGCGATTGTGCCTGATCTTCCGCTTGAAGAAGCAGGCGACTGGTGTGCTGCGGCTGATGCAGCCGGAATTGAGACCGTCATGCTTGCTGCGCCAACAGCTCCCGATGAACGACTTCCTCGTGTTGCTGAAAGAGCTCGTGGGTTCGTGTACTCAGTCGGACTACTTGGTGTGACCGGAGAGCGGGCGGCGCTTGCTCTAACCGCAACAACCCTTGCGGCCAGGGTTAAGAAAATTACGACTAAGCCGGTCCTTATCGGAGTCGGAGTCTCGAATGCTCAACAAGCTGTAGAAGCAAGCCGAGTGGCTGACGGAGTCATCATGGGTGCGTCTGTTGTTCGCCGAATGATTGATGGTGGTGCAGATTCTGTGGGGGAGTTCATCGCAGAAGTCCGCCACGCACTTGACGGCGCCACGTGGTAAATATCTTCGGCGAAGGAATCTGTGAGCTGTGTCAGGCGGCGAAAATGTCTGAGTGGTTCTATGAAGATGACGAGTGCTGGATAGCCGAATGCGAGAGTTGCTCTGTGCCCATGGTGGTGTGGCGAGAACACAATGCCTTCCCTGACGAGGATGTAAAAACGCGTCTTCATGAGAGGTTGGCAGAGATTGTCTCTGAATTCTTTACCTTCGAGATGCGTATCGATGATGACATGCGCACAATTCCTGACCACTACCACGCTCATGCGCGTCCGAAAAAGGGTTTTTTCGGTCATGGAATGCGTAAACCGACCTAACTAAAGAACTACCGTTACAGAATGTTGACTGACGGCTCCAAGGCACCGAAGATTGAATTACTCGATCAAAATGGGAAAAAGTTCTCACTAACTTCAATGGGAAAGAAAAAGGTATTGGTTTACTTCTACCCAAAGGCAGATACTCCTGGTTGCACCACACAGTCATGCGGACTGCGTGATATCAAGGACGACATTGGTCGAACTGTGATCGTAGGGATTAGCCCTGACAAACCCGAAAAGCAAAAGAAATTCGATGACAAATACGAACTTGGTTTTACATTGCTTGCTGATACAGAACATGTTGTAGCTGAAGCGTTCGATGTGTGGAAAGAGAAATCCATGTACGGCAAAAAGTACATGGGCATTGTTCGGTCCGCTTTTCTTATTCAGGACGGAATTGTTCTGAATGCGTGGTACAAGGTCTCGCCGGCAGATACTCCAACGAACTTGTTGAAGGAATTGAAGAAATGAGTGCGTTTCCGTTGCCCATTGATGTGTTGCCACATCGCCCTCCGTTCCTTTTTATTGACCGTGTGACATCTCTTGAAGTGGGAGTCAACGCAATTGGTCACTGGAAACTCACTGGCGATGAATGGTTCTTTCCTGGCCATTTTCCGGGTCGGCCCACGTTGCCAGGCGTGTTGATGTGTGAAGCCATTGCTCAATTGGGCGCTTATGCGCTGTTGACAGATCCGTTGCATCAGTCGAAGCTCCCGCTGTTTGGTGGGCTTGATGGCGCTCGCTTTCGTCGTCAGGTTGGCCCAGGCGATGAATTGGAATTGCAGGCAACACTTGGTCGTATCAGTGCTCGTGGCGGCAAGGGTTCTGGCCGGGCCTTACTCAACGGCAAGGTCGCGTGCGAATGCGACTTGATGTTCGTTCTTGTTGATCGGTAAGTACATGAGACAGGTGTCTGTCGGTCCCGAATCATTGCAAGTGGGTGACTATGTTGTGCGCAAGTACGAGCCATCAGATGCTCCCGCTTTGGTGGAAGCCGTCACCGCAAGCTGTGAACACCTTCGGCCATGGATGCCATGGATCAAGTTTGAACCACAAACTGTGACGCAACGTGAAGTGTTAATCAAGACTTGGAGCAAAGCGTGGGAAAATTGCACAGAGTTCGTGATGGGCATCTTCTTGGGAAGTCGCGTGGTTGGCGGAACTGGCCTGCACCTGCGTGGAGACATCAACACGGTGGAAATTGGCTATTGGGTTCATGTTGATTTCGTTGGCAAAGGAATCGCTACTGAGGTTTCACGAATATTGACAGAGACTGCATTTTCAATCTGGCCCGAAATTGACATTGTTGAAATACATCACGATGAAGCAAATGTCGCATCGGGAAAGGTCCCAGACCGGTTGGGATTTGAGCATGTCTCTACAGGGCAGAGAGAACCTGAAGCACCTGCTGAAAGCGGAGTGATGTATCGCTGGGAAAAGAAACGGCCGAAATAGTTATTCGGGCGGACCGATAATGACGGAACCGTTGTGTCCACCAAAACCGAAGTTGTTTGAGATCGCAGGACCTGGAACCCACGAACGAGCTGCACCCATGACCAAATCAATATCCATGGCCGGATCAAGTTCCGTAGTTCCTGCAGTTGGGGGAATCATTTTGTGTTGCATGGAAAGAACTACTTGAGCAGCTTCCAGTGCACCCGCGGCGCCTAGTGCATGGCCAGTGACGCCCTTACCGCTAGTGACAGCTACGCCACGTGGGCCAAAGACATGAGTCATTGCTGCAGCTTCTGCGGAATCGTTGAGCGGTGTCGATGTTCCGTGTGCATTCACAAGCTTGATGTCGCTTGCTGTGATGCCTGCATCATCGAGCGCAAGATTCATGCATGCAATTGCACCGGTGCCGCCAGGCGCGGGTGCAGTGATGTGATGGGCATCTGCATTACTTGCGGAGCCCAAAATTTCACCAAGAATCTTTGCTCCACGAGCTACCGCAAGGTCATAGCGCTCGAGAATAAATACTGCTGCGCCTTCGCCCATCACGAAACCATCGCGGGTTGTGTCGAATGGTTTTGAAGATCCCGTAGACGACAGTGCAGTCATGTTGCCGAAACCAGCAAGAGAAGTAAGAGTGGCGGCGCATTCAGCCCCGCCGGTAGCGACTGCGTCGCATCGTCCCCATGCAATCAACCGAGCTGCGTATCCGATTGCGTGAGTGCCGGCTGCACATGCAGTACAGATGGTCTCGTTAGGACCCTGCAATCCGTATTTCATAGAGATCGCTGCACCTGATGCATTGGCCATCATCATTGGGACAAGGAAAGGTGAGACGCGACGTTCACCTTTTTCGACACGAACAATTACTTGTTCTTCTAATGTGTGCAGACCACCGATTCCGGTTGCAAAGATTGTGCCAAATCGAGCTGGATCGACATTCAGATCTCCGGCTTGCTCGAACGCTTCGGCAGCGGCTGCTAGAGCCAACTGTTCCACTCTGTCTGCCCGTCGTGCATCTTTAGGAGAGTCGAAATATGGCTGAGGATCCCAGTCAGGTATTTCAAGGGAGCGAGTATTGGTGATACCCGGCCCCATAAGCCCGTTCCAGTACGCCTCTTTACCAATCCCACAAGGAGCAACAACTCCTAGCCCTGTGATTGCTACGCGATGTCCGACACCCTTCATGGCAGGAAAGATGTTGGTTACAGCTTGCCGACGATGACGTCGAATGCTTGACCGACTGTTTTGACTTCAGCAAGGTCTTCCTCTGGAACTTCAATTCCGAACTCTTCTTCAAGAGCCATGACAAGTTCAACCACGTCGAGTGAGTCTGCATCAAGGTCATCTGCGAAATTGGCGGTGGGGACGACTTGTGAGGCGTCTACTGAAAGTGTTTCTACTGCGCACTTGACAAAGCGGCTAAATAGTTCTTGATCCATGGGGTGTATCTCCTTGTTAGGTGTTCTAGTTTCTCACAAAGTGCGCTGATAGTCAGCCATTGGCTTTTCAGGCGCGGTGTTTGTGAATTAATGGCCCATGCCAAGGCCGCCATCGACAGGAATAACAGCCCCTGTGATGTACGCAGCATCTGGACCAGCCAAAAATGCCACAACTCCAGCAATCTCGTCGGTCGTAGCCATTCGGGCGAGGGGAACAGAGGCAGAGATTTGATCGAGACGTTCCTGACCAAGTGAAGCGGTCATATCTGTTTCTACTGGGCCTGGTGCGACGACATTGACCGTGATTGAGCGTGAACCAAGTTCGCGAGCGAGTGATCGAGCAAACCCGACGAGACCCGCTTTTGAGGCAGCATAATTTGCTTGGCCAGCTGAACCGAGAAGACCAACAACAGATGACATCAGAATGATTCGCCCTTTTCGTGCGCGAAGCATGCCTTGTGTTGCACGCTTCACAACTCGAAACGTTCCTGTGAGATTGGCGTCAAGCACTCCGGCAAAATCTGTTTCGCTCATTCGCAAAAGGAGTGTGTCTTTTGTGACGCCTGCATTAGACACCAAGATTTCTACTGGCCCGAAGTGTGCTTCGATGGCAGTGAAGGCTGCATCAACTTGAGCAGTGTCTGTGACGTCGCACTTGACACCGAAAAATTGTGGGGGTGGAGGAGACGAGTTGTACGTAACCGCCACTTTGTCGCCGAGGGCGGCAAATCGCTCAGCACACGCAAGACCAATGCCGCGTGAGCCCCCTGTGATTAATACAACTCTGCTCATTGCGCACCCCATCGTATGACAGCACTAGCTGCGGTCATACCTGCGCCGAAGCCAACCATTAGTACGAGATCTCCGTCCTTGGGTCGAACTTGTCCGAAGTCTCCGAACATGGCAAGCGGTATGGACGCAGAAGACGTGTTACCGGTTTCATGAACAACAACTGCGACTTTGTCCATCGGTACCCCCAACTTGTCACAAGCAGACGTAATGATGCGGATGTTCGCTTGGTGAGGAATTACAACAGAAAGTTGATCTGCTGTAACACCTGCAGCAGCCATTGATTTCTGTGCACTGTCGACCATGATGCGAACTGCACGACGGAACACTTCCTTGCCGTCCATATGAATGAATCCACCTATCTCGGTGTACAGAATTTCTTCAGCGCTTCCGTCGGCATCAAGATCCCAACCGAGTAATTGTCCGTGACCAGTAGTGCTTTCTAAGACCG
Organism: Actinomycetota bacterium; assembly: GCA_009705865.1. Classification (GTDB taxonomy): domain Bacteria; phylum Actinomycetota; class Acidimicrobiia; order Acidimicrobiales; family Ilumatobacteraceae; genus UBA2093. The sequence goes on from WLSJ01000003.1 coordinate 28,936, forward strand.
CAGCGCCCGACCCATCAGCAAACAGAATTGCTGTGTTGCGGTCGGTCCAATCAGTAATGCGTGACAGGGTGTCAGTTCCGATAACAAGGATGCGTTGTGCACCCATTGCTATTAGTCCGTGAGCTGTGACCATTGCATAAACGAAACCCGAACACGCTGCGTTGATGTCAAACGCTCCACAGCGCAAGCCCAGGGCATTTTGCACTGTGGCAGACGTAGCAGGCACTGTGCGATCCGGAGTGGTGGTGGCTAAAACTAGAGCGTCAATGGAATGTGGATCAATGCCTGCCATATCAATTGCGGCACGACCGCTTGAGATACTGAGTTCTGCGGTTGAACCACCTATATGTCGGCGATGAATACCTGTGCGTTCGCGGATCCATTCATCATTGGTGTCCATGGTTTGAGACAATTCATCATTGGTGACAGTCTTGTGTCCTAATGCGGTGCCCCAGCCAATAAAGCGAGCACCGCGAACATTGTCTGGTATCTGAGGCATGAATTCTCCGCGATCTCTTTCAGTGTCTACTTCGTGCGCAACCATGCAATGGGCTGACGCGATGTGACTCGTTCGCCTTCAACTGCGATATAACTCTGCACGATGCCGGCGAATGGGGAACGAACTTCGGTTTCGCCAACATGTCCGATGAGTTGTCCTACCTCAATAGTCATACCGCTTGAGATTCCGCCTATTGGAGTGAATACCCCCGCAGATGGACTAACGACTAATCGTTCGATAGCAAACAGATGCTCGCCCTCATGTTGTCCAGCAGCCAGTGGAGCAGAAGCGTCTACCCATTCAATGAGCTTGTCTAATTCATCTGGAGTAGCAACGCTGATAGTGCGCGCAGCTTGCACTGTGCGTTTTGCCATGCCGGTCAAGACACCGCCTGGTCCTAATTCCACAAATCCTGTGACTCCAGCTTCAGCAAGAGTCAGAAGGCAATGTTTCCATCGCACAGGATTCGATAGTTGTGCAGACAGTAAAGATGACCATTCTTCTCCAGTTGCATGCATCAGAGCATCAACATTTGATACAACCGGAACTTCTGTGTCACGTGGACTTGCATCTGCGATTGCGATGCGCAATCGATCGCGTGCAGCAGTCATAAACGGAGTGTGAAAAGCCCCTGCCACTTGAAGTGGCATGACCTTTTTTGCACCCAATTCTTTGGCAACTGTTCCAGCAGCGGCAACACCGGCCGGAGACCCTGCGATAACAACTTGTCCGGGGGCATTGAAGTTGGCAACCCATACGTCACTGTCTGCGCGTCTGCATGCAACCTCTACTAGATCATCGTCAAGTCCCAATATTGCAGCCATGGTTCCGGGAGAAGCAAGACCAGCTTCATGCATGGCATCGGCTCGTTCAACAACTAAACGGACACCGTCTTCAAAAGACAAAGCACCAGTCGCTGTCAGTGCTGTGTATTCGCCAAGACTGTGACCCGCACAAAAACTTGGTTCAATTCCTAAGCGTTCAACCGCGTCCAAAACCATGAGGCTTGAAACAAATGTTGTTAATTGCGCATTTCGTGTGTCGCGTAAAACTTCTGCATCGGCATCAAGCAACAATGCGCCAACATCTCGGCCCGCAACTTCGGACGCTTCATCAACTAGATCCCAGCTCTCGCTGTCTATCCAGGGGCGACCCATGCCGGGTCTTTGCGACCCTTGACCGGGAAATGTAAAGGCAAGCACTGCTAAAACCTTAGACGGCACGTTGCCAGCAGTGTGGACTACTAGTTAGTAAGGCTCAGCAGGGAAGTGCCGATACCATGGTTGACCCTGGCCCGAGTGGCGGAATGGCAGACGCGACGGACTCAAAATCCGTTGCTCGAAAGGGCGTGTGGGTTCGAGTCCCACCTCGGGCACCCAGGAAATCCATACACTTAAGGTGTATGGGACATCGACTACTGCAACGGCGTCTCACGCAGGTCTCTGCTCGAATGCGAGAGCTGTCTGAAGAACTCCGAGTCGTACAAGACCAGATGACGCACATTGTGGATGAAGCAGACGAGAAGTCATTGCGCGCTTTGGTGTCTGAGACCCCGAGCGCCGCGTTCGAATATCGCGAAGCAAAGAAACATGCTGACGTTATTCAAAGACTCCATGGTCAGTTGACCGCCGAATTGGCAGATCTAGAGCGCCGAATGAATAATCTCTTAGATCGTATGAAGGAACCAAGCGTATGAGTATTCGAGTAGTCATCGCTGAAGATGAAGCAATTATCCGACTCGATCTGAAAGAGACGCTCGAAGAAGAGGGTTACGAAGTTGTTGGCGAAACTGGCAGAGGCGATAAAGCAGTCGATTTAGTGCGCGAGCTTCGTCCTGATTTGGCAATCCTTGATATCAAGATGCCGGGCATGGACGGAATTGAAGCTGCCAGATTGATTACTAAAGACAGAATTTGCGGAGTATTGGTCTTAACTGCATTCAGTCAGCGTGAAGTCATCGAACAGGCACGTGATGCTGGTGCGTTGGCGTATCTTGTGAAACCGTTCCAAAAGACTGACCTCGTACCAGCTATCGAAGTCGCCATTGCTCGTTTCAGAGAAATGCAAGCTCTTAATGGCGAGGTTGATGCGCTCGAGGAACAACTTGAGACTCGTAAATCAATTGATCGTGCAAAAGGGATACTGATTGATCAATGCGCGATGTCAGAGTCGGACGCGTACGGGTTCATTCAACGTGGAGCAATGAATCATCGTGCCACCATGAAAGCAGTTGCAGACATGGTGATTGCTGGCGATTTGCGCCCAGAATAGATATGAGAGTTTTCCCATGATGATCATGGCGTTAGACGGAAACTCTCTTGCGTACCGGGCTTTCTATGCTCTGCCTGAAGACATGTCGAATGCGAGTGGCCAAGTTACTAATGCCGTGTACGGATTCACCACGATGTTGTTGACCTTGATGCGTGACCATAAACCCGATGGTGTGGTGGTTGTTTTTGACCGACCAGAACCAACGTTTCGTCACGATGCGATTCCTGAATATAAAGCGCAACGCGAAAAAGCGCCAGACATTTTGTTTCAGCAACTAGGGATGATCAGAGAACTGCTTGACGTACTGGGAATCACATGGTGGGAAAAAGCTGGCTTCGAGGGCGATGACCTAATTGCCACGGTCGCAGAACATGGTGA
>WLSJ01000030.1 GCA_009705865.1 Actinomycetota bacterium
ATGATTGCGGCTGACACTGTGAGTACGCCGCCGATGATGACTTTCAAGGTGCCGTTGATACGGGTGAGTTCTTTTTCGATATTGCCGATCCGGTAACTGATCGGTTCAAAATCTTGTTTGCGGGCGACGTCCGACCAGCCTGAGGGTGGCAGGTGTTCCATGAGTATGTTGGCCACGTCGTCTCCTAGGTGTGATCGCAGCCCGACCTGCATGTCGAACCGTTGTGCTTCGCTGATTGTCATAGTAAATCCTTTTGTATGGCTTTGTACAGCGATGTGTGCGATACATGTCAGAAATGGAAATACTCTTCCCTGGCGGGGTGAGACTTTGGTTCCTAGGCCAGATACTTGGTTATCCACTCCGCAAAGTCTGCGGTGCGGCCGTGGAAACGCTCAAGTTCATCTTTGATCAGGATGACTTTTAGACCTTCGGTAGTGCGTTGCAATACGGCAGGAAACTCACCGGCGAGCGCAATGAGGACATCGTCAGGTGCGTCATCTCGGTGAAAGAGGCGAAACGGGACAGCAAGTGAATCGGCACACTGTTTCCATTCGGCCTTTTTAGTAAAGAGACCATGAGTCAGTTCGCATAGCGAACAATGAGTGATGCCGAAACGAGCACCCACCCAATAGGAGATCTCGCCCAACAATGTTGAGTCAGCGTCATAGACCCCAATGAGTTCAACGACGGGTGATGTCATTCCTACAGTTTGATGTTCAACTTGTCAGACCAGCGTCCGCCAACCTTTTTCACGCCACGAATTTTGCATGACCATTTGCCTTTAGTGAGATTCTTTACGGTGACGGTTGATGTTTTTGCTGTTGCGAATTTTGTCACGATGCCTTTAGTGCACATTGCTTGGTAACTGGTCGCCCCACTGACAGATGCGCCCACCACTTTCACCTTTGTAGACGATGCACGAGAAGCGCGACGGATAGTAGGTGCACGCAAGAGTGAAGTCTTCGGCTTGATCTTCAACGTTGGTGCAGTGGAATAGCGCAATGCTGCTGTATGAACACCTTGTGATGCCACTGCAGTGCCATACAGACGAATGTCTGGCATGGTGATCAACAAGCCCGGAATAGGGGCAGTAACTCGCGTGGCAGTTGACGCCACTTTTGTGGTGACACCTGAATCCGTACGGGTGGTCGAAAGTGAAGTTGCCAGAACGTCTGCAGTAGTGCCGTACGCAAACTGGATAAACGTGTCAGGTACAAACGCACTGTATTTCAGAATGTTGTCGGTGCCATCTGGCCGTTTTGCTGGCCCAAGAAGATCAACGCTAAAAGTTAACGCTGTTTGATCGAAGACTAAGCCGCCAGTGACAGAGGCATTACTTGAAACCCACATACCTTTTTTAGAGTCGCGAAGTGTGCCTGGTGATTCGTAATTCAAAACACCTTGTGCATAGGACTTGTAGTCGTAAGTGCTCGTCGGATTATTGCAGTCGTCTTCACAACCAATTGCTGCTGTATAGGAATATGTCCGAATTACGCCGGTGGTGATCCAATTTCCGTCAACTTGATTGACGTCAATGTAATTTACATCAGAGCTAGCAAACAACTCAGGAGACGGTCTGAATGCACCGGTGTTGATTGCAAAAGTTGCAGCTGTTCCGACGGGTATTTCCGGAGCAAGTTCCTGGAACGCAGGAACGCCGCTAGGGCGATTGACTTCAAGTTCATACACAAGACCCGGTTGCTTGTAATCCTTGATGTTGTAGATCCATGCTTTGAATGAGATGTTGAGGCTTGCATCAGGAGTTTCAAACACTCCGTCATTATTGAGATCGACTCCCCACGATGCGACACAGAATGTTGTAACAGTTGCACTGCACGCGGGGAACTGATCAAAATCCTTGTATGAAGAAGGGACGTCTGCAGTGGGGTCGGGGTCGACAGCAGATGCAATCGAATGCGGGACCACAGCAGATGCAGCAAGAATGCTCACTACAGCGAACAGGCGACGAAGACGGCGGGATTGAGATGTATGCATATTCCAACTTTACACATTTTCCTAATTAGTTCGCATAGCGAACAATGAGTTCCGTGATGAAGGAGAAGCTTGTCAAGAAGTCCGGCTGGCAAAGCTTCGAACGCTGCGTTTGTCGGGGCGAAAACCGTGAGAGGTCCTTCGCCTGAAAGTGCTTCACCAAGGCCAGCTGCTGTTACAGCAACAACCAAAGTAGAGAAGTCTTCGTTGCCCCATCTGATCCGCAGGCAGATAGCAACTGGACTGATGCTGCAGCCATAGCGATAATTGTCTTTTTCATGTTTTCACTCTTGTGAATTTTGTGGCCCAACTGGTCCGTTGGTCAGCACAGAGATAATTCAACACCGAGAGGAATTATCGGCGCCCTAGCCGTTCTGTGTCACATTTCCGCATTCTCGTCAGACGGGATACGGCTGAATTCTGCCTGCAGGGGCCCTTTGCGTGGGTCCAGGGTCGGCCGTTTAGCTATTTGTTCATTTAAGAACTTGAGAAATCCGCTGTACAACTTTTTTCTTGCCGACAGTACAAGTGATCGTTAACGAGGCCTTTTTAGTGGCGGAGAGTTTTAACTTCGTGCGCAAGGTTGCAGAGGTGAGGGAAGTACTGATGAGACCTTTCGAGCTGCTCTTCACAGTCTTCACCAACGTGATGTTACGTGAACCAGATTTGCCGGTAATTGAGCATGTTGCTTTACGGGCCTTGGAAACCGTGAACGACAATTTCTTGTTAGTTGGTAGAGCTTTCGGCTTGAACCGCAGAGATAGCGAAGACTTTGGCTTGGCGATAGCGCTTGCAAATTTCAGTACAGGCCGCTTGTAGCGAGCGCCTGCCGAAGCAGCCGATACGTTTGAGTTGGCCTCAAAGGGCATGTCAATAAGCAAAGCAGGCAAGATGCGCACGTCGGTTTGTATTCCAGAACCAGTTGCTCCTTCAAACGTGTTTGTTCCGCCTGTGACTGTTATTTCTGACGTCACTGTGTAACTGACGCAGATGACCTTTGTGAACTCATCTTTGCAGTTCCATTCAACGCTTGCTTGCGTCTTTGGCAAGTTGCCAAAGTTTTGAGCAATGGTTCCAGAGAGTTCACCAGTGGTTCCCAACGTGAGTTTCCAGGTGCAGTTGCGAGTGCCACTAAAGCCAACAGTCCAAGGCCAAGCCTTTGTTTGGGGCAGCACCATGTCGTTGCCGACAGGATCCGATGTTGGAATTGTCATCGTGTAGATAAAAGTTGTATCCATCTTGAATTCAGTCGTGCAGGTGGTGGCGAATGAACCAGCTCCAAATTTGGTTGATGTCACAGGAAACGAAGTTGTGGCATTGTCTTCCTTTGACACAGAGGGAAAATTGCAGCTTTGTTTCGGTGGGTTAACGGGTGCCCAAGTTGCTCGTGGATTGGTGCTTCTCCATACACCTACCTGGTTATTGATCTCGTCCATACGATCTTGAAAGTAGGTGCGGTTGAAAGCAGTTGTTGCCCCAACGGGATCAGTGCACGTAAAAGTTGCACCGTTGATTGTGACAATGTCGTCGAAACCCTCGTCTTTTCGAGTAAGAACAACATCACAAAGATTGATGTATGTCTCGTCAATAGTGGTTGAAGTTGCTCCACTAACTGTGGTGCTGCAACCTGCGACAACTGGAGTAGCGATTGGGGTGGTGGTTGAATCAGTCTCCGCTGAAGCATTCGTACTGAGGGCGATTGCTGTCGTCACAACAGTGATTGCCAATATGGCGGAGTTGAACTTCTTTGCTGACATGGCATGCTCCATAAATGATGTGGCTAAGTGGTAACCAATGGTGACTCTACTTCAATAGAGCACTTCGCGATATGAAGTTGGTGTTCCAACACGTAGCGCCCAAATGAAACAACTGTGATGTTCGCTTATGGAATGGCAAAGTCAACCAGCATCTCAACTCACCCGAGAGGGCCGACTTCGCTTTCGGCGAACTCATTTGTGCTCATGCGCAATGACCAGTCTCTTGTGTTGTATCGACGCCGTATACAAATGGCGCGAACAGCCTCGCCACCCGCGGCCTAGACAGTCGCCGCTCCCCATTTTCGAGAGTCAAAGATCAGTGCTGTGTGCTGTCTGGTTCACATTTCAGATAAATCTCGCTGAAGTGGGATAAAACCTAGTGACCTTGCTATCGGAATGAATGTTTCCTATTTGGGTGAACTATCATGGAAAACGGATGTATTCGGCGTTCTGGGCGAGTTTCGCTCCGAATTCCGTTCCTTCCGCGCCTTTAGCTCAGTTGGTAGAGCAACGGACTTTTAATCCGCAGGTCCTGGGTTCGAGCCCCAGAGGGCGCACCAATTGGTTGCCATATATATGGTGACCATGGAGGTTTGTTATGGACCAAAAAGTTCGAGTATCGCGTGAGGCTGACATTGTCACTGTCACGTTGTGTAACCCAGCCAAACGCAATGCATTGTCACTTGATGTTCTGAAGGAACTCACCGCTGCCTTTGAAGAGATTGCAGTATCTGATGCGGTGGGGGTTGTGTTGGCGGCGGAGGGTCCTGTTTTTTCGGCTGGACATAATTTCGGCGAAATGGCCGGTACGTCACGTGGAGATGCGTTCGATCTGTTTACTGTGTGTTCGAACTTGATGCAATTGATGCACCGAATTCCGCAAGTTGTTATTGCGCGAGTGCATGCACTTGCAACAGCTGCTGGGTGTCAGCTTGTAGCTACATGTGATCTTGCAGTTGCTGCTGAGTCTGCAGGTTTCGCGATTCCGGGTGGCAAGGGCGGATTGTTTTGTCACACGCCGCTAGTTGCAGTTGCGCGCAACTTGTCACCTAAGCGTGCATTGGAGATGGCCATGACTGGCGATGCAATTTCTGCGGTGACTGCTTTGGAGTGGGGTTTTGTGAATGTAGTTGTTGCTGATGATGAACTTGATGCAGCAGTGAATGAACTGATGGCGCGTGCAACACGAGGTTCACGTGAATCAAAAGCCATTGGCAAGCGTGCCTACTACGAACAGATTGTTTTGCCAGAAGATCAGGCCTATGAATTTGCTTCAGCTGTGATGGCTGATGCAGTGGTATCAGATGTTGCACAAGAAGGAATCGATGCATTTCTTGCGAAACGCTCGCCTGATTTCGGTGGTAGGTAATAGGTATGAGCGTTGTGTTGCCCCCCGCTTCCATCATTGAAGTAGAACTTGCAGTTCAGGGAATGACTTGCGGTGCGTGTGCTGCCAAGATTCAGAGAGAACTGAACGAAATTCCAGGTATTGAAGCTGCGGTCAACTACGCAACAGAAACTGCCATGGTGGCTTTCGATGGAGATTCGGTTTCCGAGACGACTGTCATCAAAGCAATTGAACATGCCGGATATTCAGCGCGGGTAATGGATGATCAGCCATTCGATGATGATCTTGATGCACGACTACGCGCGGCGTCCATTCGATTGGGAATCTCAGTTGCATTCACAATTCCTGTGGTTTTGTTGTCAATGGTCATGGCGTGGCAGTTTCACAACTGGCAATGGTGGGCGATGGGGTTGTCGGCACCTGTTGTTACATGGGGTGCGTGGCCATTTCATAAAGCAGCTGTTCGCAATGCGTTGCATGGAACATCAACCATGGACACACTGATCAGTGTGGGTGTTGTTGCCGCAACTGCATGGAGCATTTGGGCAGTTGTCTGGGGTGATGCGATTGAGTCAGCCTCACATGCAGGAATGACCATGGCGCAATCCAGTTCTTCGCATGTCTATTTCGAAGTGGGTGCAACAGTTACGTCGTTCATTTTGGTGGGTCGCTTTTTGGAAATGCGGGCAAAGCATTCAGCAGGTGATGCGTTGCGGTCATTGTTGGCATTAGGTGCCAAGTACGCAACGGTGTTGCGCGATGGTGTTGAAGTGTCGATACCAGCATCTGTTGTGCGTGAAGGCGACATGGTTGTTGTGCGCCCAGGCGAGAAACTTGCTGCAGACGGAGTAGTTGCCGAAGGCTCTTCCAGCATTGACATGAGCATGGTGACAGGTGAGAGCGTGCCGGTAGATGTGGCCGTGGGTGATTCTGTGACATCAGCAACTGTGAACATGAATGGTCGCATTGTTGTTCGTGCAACACGAGTTGGTGCTGAAACAACGTTTGCGCGAATGGCAAAGCTGGTACGCGAGGCACAGGCCACGAAGGCACCTGTACAGAAGTTTGCGGACAAAGTCAGCAGCATTTTTGTGCCGACAGTGTTTGTTATCAGTGCACTCACGTTGGTGGGCTGGTTGTATTTCGATGGTGATGCTTCGAAAGCGTTTACTGCAGCAGTGGCTGTGTTGATTATTGCGTGCCCCTGTGCGTTGGGCCTTGCGACCCCCACGGCACTGATGGTGGGTAGTGGCCGCGCTGCTCAAATGGGAATCGTTATTAAAGGAATCGATGTTCTACAAAGCACTCGTCGTATTGACACCGTGGTGTTGGATAAAACAGGCACGGTCACAACGGGCGTTATGACATTGGTTGATGTGATGTGTGTTGATGGCGTGTCTCGCGATGAAGCATTGCGAAATGCCGGTGCCGTTGAGAAAAGCAGCGAGCACCCCATTGCACGAGCAATCGTGCGATCCGCTGAACAAGAAATTGGCGTGTTGCCAAGTCTTGATGAGTTTGAATCATTGCCAGGGGTGGGAGCGACCGGGCGTATTGGCGGCTTAATCATCACAGTTGGTCGTGAGGAAATGTTCCGCGAACGCCTAGTGATTCTGCCGAAAGTCATTCGTGAAGCGCTGGCGTCATCGCGCGAACTCGGTCATACCGCTGTCATCGTTACTTGGGATGGGCAAGCAAAAGCCGTGATTTCATTGGCTGATCAGCCCAAACCGACTAGTGCAGAGGCCATCGCATCGTTGCGTCTTATGGGTCTTGCACCCATTTTGTTAACTGGCGACAATGCAACAACTGCACGTGCAATTGCAGAATCTGTTGGCATTGAAACTGATGAACATCATCTGTATGCAGGCGTGATGCCTGAAGACAAAGTGGCAGTGGTGCGTGATTTACAAGAACGTGGCTACGCAGTTGCCATGGTGGGTGATGGTGTGAATGATGCAGCGGCGCTAACGCAAGCAGATGTAGGTATTGCAATGGGCGGCGGTACTGATGTTGCCATGCAAGCAAGCGATCTCACCATTGTGAACGGAGACTTGCGGTCAGTTCCTGATGCAATTCGATTGTCACGAGCAACGCTTCGCACTATCCGCACCAATGTGTTCTGGGCTTTTGCGTACAACGTGGCTGCAATACCGTTGGCTGCATCGGGGCGTTTGAACCCCATGTGGGCAGGCCTTGCTATGGCGTCATCATCTGTGTTTGTGGTGACAAATAGTTTGCGACTACGTCGCGTGAAGTTGCATCGTTCATAATTTTTTTGCCAATCCATTTTTGATGAGTGCATTTTGGACACTTTCTACTGCGTTATGACGATGATTACGAATGGTTCGTGGCGACACACCCCGATCATGTGCGATGTCATCTCCGTGTCTTCCAGTCCCGAGGCGTTGAAGTAGATCAATATGGCGTTCATTGACGCCGAGCTCTGAAGCAAGAGAAAGAACATCATCGAGTTCCACATCTACGGTTCTATTTGACGGCTCATCAATAATTTCATCAAACTCTTCAGTGTCGATTTTTATTTCGGGAACCCGACGCAAACGTTGATTACGTACAAAGCCGTAATACTCAACATCTCGAACCAGATTGGCTGCAATCTTTGTTTGGCGACGGTCACACGGAAATTCACGAATCACTATCCATGCAGTGGAAATTGCGTCTCCGATTGCATTGTGAACGCCCCCTTGAGTGATGCGTCCACGGCGTCTAGCCACTGACAGGACCGCAGGCATGATGCGGTGAAGACATACGCGTGCTGCAAGGTCGTCATGTGCAGCAAGGCGAGTGATGTGCCACAACACGCGGTCGCCTTCTGAGTCGTCGAATGGAGTTCCGAATCCGCACACCGTGAGTAAGTCGTCAAGATCCGTCACTGGGCGTGGCAGAAATGACCATGAATTCACCGTACGTAGCACTGCCGGGCGGCGGCTAAGTCGTGCCCATTCGTCAATGAATTGACGGGCAGGTCCTGATGTCACTGTGGACCACACCAAGGAAGTGGGTAGCGCGGAGTCATCATCTGCATCAGCGTCAGATTGTTGGTAATAGGGATGTATTGCATGTGTCATGCACGGACAATGCGAAACACCTCTTACCTGGGGTTAACTCCCATGACTCACCTGGGGTCTCACCCGTTCGGCAATACTGGAGGAATGCGCATCACACTTCCGTCAGGAACCCCCGCTGAAATAGTTCGACATGATTCTCCTGTTATGGGGCTCGTAGTGGCGCCCGATATTTTCGGCCTTCGTCCGTTGTACGACGACATGGTCAAGCGATTTTCTGATGAATGGGGAATGTCAGTCATTGCAGTTGAACCATTTCCCGGAGTTGAACTGGGCCCAGACGTTGAGCCTCGTTTTGCTGCTGTGCCAGCTCTTGATGACGCAAAAAACTTGCGTGATTTGTTAGAGGCTGCAGATGCATTGGGTACAGAGACTGTTGGTCTGATTGGTTTTTGTATGGGTGGTATGTATTGCTTTAAGGCTGCGCGCGATGAACGATTTGCTCGCATCGTCAGTTTTTACGGAATGATTACGCTGCCTGAAGCATGGCGTGGCCCAACACAAGGCGAGCCACTCGGCATGTTGATCTCTGGCTATGCAGAAGGTGTTCTTGCAATAGTGGGTGAGAAAGATCACTACACACCGATTGTTGATATTGATCAGCTGCGATCAACTGGCGTACAAGTAGTGCTGTACCCAGAGGCAGAACATGCATTTGCACATGATGCATCACGTCCGGCTCACAGACCTGATGATGCAGCTGATGCTTTTGCCCGTGCGAAGGCTTGGTTACTCAGCGCAGTGCGCTGAGATTGTTATAACGCGCGTTGCGAGAGTTTTTCGCGGTCAAGAATTTTGTACGAGCGATCACGCTGTTCAAGCCAGCGCAATTTAATGAAACTGGCAATGGCTTTGTTTACGCGTTCACGAGATGCGCCCACCATGCCTGCAAGTTCTTCTTGTGTGACAGGCAAAGTGAAATCATCTTTTCCGTCTGACAATTCAAGAAGTCTTTTCGCAGTGCGGCCTGTGACATCAAGGAACACACTGTCGGCCAATGCCTGGTCCATTGCGCGCAAACGGCGGCTGAGCATGCCGATGACATTCCACATCAATGCACTTGATGAGTTGAGTTGTTCAGTGACAGCGGAGTAGGGAAGTTCAAGAACAGTTGATGGTTCAAGTGCGCGGGCACCGGCTGAACGTGTGCTTGCGTCGAGCATGCCCATCTCTCCAAATAGGTCACCCTCATCCATCAATGCGATAACAGTTTCACGATTATCGAAGGGCTTGTTACCAATAGCGATCGCTATGCGACCCGAGAGGACTACGTAGATGCTGTCGGGGTCATCGCCCGATTCAAAAAGAACATCTCCTCGAACGAGGTTTTTGACTTTGCCTGCCGCCGCAATGAGGGAAAGCATGGATGCCGGGGCATCTGCAAAGAATTCTGTGCCTGCGAGAACCTGTTCGTGTGCCATATCTATTTGACCGTACTACCCTGCGGTCATGGCTGAAAATGAAATCGTATGGACAATTGTGGTCGCGGCCGGGTCTGGGCTCCGATTTGGAGCCGCCAAGCAATTTGAGACCATCGGAGGCAAGCGAATCGTTGATTGGGCTGTCGACGAAGCTATTCAGCATTCAGTGGGCGTCATTGTGGTGTTACCGAAGGGTCAAGCCAACGGACCTGGCCAAGTAGAGGGCGGAGCTACCCGATCTGAATCAGTACGTCGTGGATTAGCCGCCGTTCCGGCAGACGCCACCATTGTGTGTGTTCATGACGCAGCCCGGCCGTTTGCCAGCCCAGCCGTTTTCCAGCGTGTTATTTCTGCTGTCGTTGATGGCGCTGATGCGTCAGTACCCGGTATTGCAGTAGTGGACACCATTAAGCAAGTGAATGAATCTGAAGTGGTTGTTTCAACGCCACGTCGCGAAACGTTGCGTGCAGTACAAACTCCTCAGGCGTTTCGTGCATCGTCATTGCGGCGTGCACACGAACAGGGCGGCGAAGGAACTGATGATGCTGCTCTTATCGAGCGCATTGGTGGAGAAGTTGTTGTTGTCGAAGGAGAAGTTGTGAATAGAAAAATCACTTCACCTGAAGATCTTGAGTGGGCTGTTGCTCACGCGATCAGATTGCTAGCTGGAGAAATCTAATGGTCGACATTCGTGTCGGTCAGGGTTTTGATGTCCACCGCTTTGCAGAAAAAACAGAGCCTGGCCGCGTATTAGTTCTTGGTGGCGTCGCATTTCCTGGTGAGCGCACGCTTGTTGGTCACAGCGATGCAGATGTCATTGCACATGCAGCAGCAGATGCACTGTTAGGTGCTGCTGGTCTTGGTGACATTGGGCAGCATTATCCCGATACAGACCCCGCATGGAAGGGCGCTGATTCTCTAGCAATTTTGCGTGATGTTGCGAGCAAGCTTTCTTCGCAAGGTTGGCGCATCGGAAATGTTGATTGCAGTGTGGTGTGTGAAGAACCACGTATTGCGCCTCATCGTGATGCAATGATTGCATTGTTGTCAGCAGCTGCTGGCGCACCCATTTCTGTCAAAGGACGCAGGGCAGAAGGCCTGGGTTCTATTGGCCGTGGCGAAGGAATCGCCTGTTTCGCATCAGCACTTATTATGAAGGAGTCGTAGTCATGGCACCACGTAAACCAGCCAAGTCAAGCAGTCCCAAAGTGAATACCGGTAAACCAGGTCGTGCACCAGGTGGCCGCGACACGGGAAGTGGAAGAAGTAGTGGAAAACCACCAAGCACAGGACGCAGCAGCGGTGCATCATCTCGCAGTAGTGGCCCACGTGAAGGCGGACCTCGGGGTCGCCCCATTCGTCAATCAGATGCACGTCGTAGTGCACCTGTTGCAAAGGGTCTTGGTGGTGAACAGATCGAAGGTCGTCAGGCGGTTCGTGAATTACTGATCGGTCAACGTCGCAAAGTGAAAGAGATTTGGATCGCACAAGATATTGACCCAGCAGCAATTATCGATGACATTCAACAACTTGCAGATGCAGCACGGGTCACTGTTCTTGAAGTACCTCGACGCACGTTGGAAGACACTGCACGAAGTGAAGCGCCTCAGGGTGTTATTGCTTTTGCGCATTCGCTAGAAGAAGCAGATTTCAATGCGCTGATGACAAAGAGAAACGGCGTGATGCCATTTCTCGTTGCAGTCGATGGTGTGACAGACCCAGGCAACCTTGGTGCGTTATTGCGCTGTTGTGATGGTGCAGGTGTCACTGGTGTGATCTTGCCAAAGCATCGCGCAGTGCACGTCACGCCAACAGTGGCTAAAACTTCCGCGGGCGCCATCGAACACATCCCGATGACATTGGTGCCGGGCCTTCCTGTTGCCATCACACAAATGCGCGACAAGGGAATCTGGGTCGTGGGTCTTGATGACACCAGTGACAACACCCTGTTCGACATCGCCAACTTCGCCACCGACGGTATTTGTATTGTCCTTGGCTCTGAAGGCACGGGGCTTTCCCGGCTCGTTCGCGAGCGGTGCGACACCATTGTCAGCATTCCGATGCTTGGCCAGGTGTCGTCTCTGAATGTGTCGGCGGCTGCCGCCTTGGCCACTTATGAAGTGACCCGTGCGCGATTGGCATCTCCCGCCTAGGATTGTCCTTCACCTTGCCGGGTTAGCTCAGTGGTAGAGCAACGCACTTGTAATGCGTAGGTCGTGGGTTCAATCCCCACACCCGGCTCCATGTGTTGTGGCGTTTTCGCCATAATCTCTTTACATCCCTTATTTAGTAGGGCTTCTAGGGGTGTCATCCCTCTGTACTCGTATTGCCACTACCGTGTGGGCGTCTCCTATTTCTCTCTCGGAGGACCTTTTCCATGAGCCAACAAAAACCTCGCGGCCAACGCCCATCACTTTCATCACCCAGCACAGGCACCTTGGGTGTCGCAGTCGCTGTCGTAGCACTCGTGCTCGGATTCCTCATTTTGCGCGATGTGCGCGGTGATGGCGGTTCATCGATCGTCACCCCAACTAACCCCAGTGGCACCACCGACCCCAATGGAACTGTTGATCCGTCAGCGCCAACCACAATTCCTCCATTCAGTATCAACGGATTCAAGATTCAGGTTGCCAACGCATCAGGACTTGCCGGAAGCGCCGGCGACATGACCACCAAATTGCAAGACCAGGGTTACGTGGTACAGGTTGCAATGAACGTGGCAGCAGGCACTGCAAAGCGCATGAAGACCGGCGTGTTCTATCTTGCTGGTTGTGAAGCCGCATCCCAAAACGTTGCGGCAGTTCTTGGCGGCAATGTTGAAGTAGCTGCCATGCCACAACCAATTCCTGTGGAAACCGGATCTGTCGGTGAAGCATGCATCTTGGTATTGCTCGGAACCGATCTTGCTAACAAGCCTCTTGCAGGTGTTGTTGGCGGTGGCGGTGGTTCTGCAGCAACCACAACAACGGTTGCCGGTTAACAGTTACGAATTTTGCAGCATCTCGCGTGCTGTTTCTTCGATACAGCGCAAGACATGAGTCCTTGACTCTTCTGCACCAAATTTCTCAGTCAAACTACTGACGCGGAGATCTGCATATAAAGAAGTGTCCATTACTTCGTCAATGTCGCCGACAATTGCAGAGACGCTTGTTTTTGACTCTCGAGCGTAGTCACAGACACTTCCGACAACTTTTCCGTCAAAACTGGTGTCGTCGAGTAATCCTTCGCCAGTGATTATTAGATCAGTGTTGTGAATTGCTTCGTCGAAGTCGACTTCTTCAGCAACGATGTCAAAGCCAGGCATCAATGTTGCGCCTAACGCAGCAAGCGCGCCAGCTAGCCCGCCTGCCGCACCAGAGCCAGGAATTTCAGTGACATCAATTCCGTAGTCAGATTCATACATTTGTGCGAGTCGTTCTAAACGACCAGACAAGAGGTTCACTTGCGATGGTGTTGCTCCTTTTTGTGGAGCAAATACTCGTGCTGCGTCGGCAAACAGCGTGTCAACGTCGCATGCAACGAGAAAATCAACTGCAAGAAGTCGCGCCGGTGTACTGATTGCGCGCAGAGCTCCGTAGCCGCCGTCGGTTGTTGCTGATCCGCCAAGACACACGATGATTTTCTTTGCGCCTTCATTCAGTGCGATATCGATGAGCTGTCCAGTGCCAGTAGTAGATGCAGCTACCGCATCGTTCTGTGACGCACCGCCGACCAACGTGAGTCCTGATGCTCGAGCCATTTCAATAACAGCGACGCCACGATGAAGTCGCCACTCGGCTTGAACAGGGTGGCCAAGAGGTCCGGTAACAGTGGTGACACGGTTGACGCCACCAAGAACTTCGAGCGTGCCTTCGCCGCCGTCAGCCATGGGCATTTCCACGCAGTCAATATTGAGGTTCCAGCAGGCATGACCGATCGCTGCACAGACCTGTGCCGCCGTTGCTGTTCCTTTGAACTTGTCGGAAGCTGCAAGTACGCGCACGAACCCACCTTAGATGCGTCCTAAGGTTGAGCCATGAGCACATTGAACGACTTAGACGCAATCGACCAGGCCACACGTATCTCTTCAGGCGAAGTGTCGGCTCGAGAGATGGTCATGGCAGCCATTGCACAAGCCGAAAAACTAAATGGGTCAATCAATGCCATCATTCACCCTCGTTTTGAACGTGCATTAGCTGAAGCAGATTCTGCATTACCGAGTGGACCGTTTACCGGAGTTCCAATGGTGTTAAAAGATTTAGGCGCACCGCTAGCCGGCGAGCCACATCACATGGGAACTCGCTTCTTGAAGAACGAAAAATACATCGCAGCTTCTAGTAGTTATCTGACGCAGCGTTTTTTACGCGCTGGTTTCATTGTGATTGGTCGAACAAACACGCCAGAACTCGGCAGCACCATTACAACTGAGCCATTGTCGTACGGCCCAACGCGCAACCCATGGAATCTCGATCATTCAACAGGTGGGTCTAGTGGTGGATCAGCAGCAAGTGTTGCTTCACACATTGTTGCAGTCGGGCATGCGAACGATGGAGGCGGTTCAATTCGAGTACCAGCAAGTGAATGTGGGCTAGTTGGTCTGAAGCCATCGCGCGGAAGAGTTAGCAAAGGTCCTGATGTAGCAGAGACATGGATGGGCTCGACTATTGACGGATGCGTGACTCGCACTGTTCGTGATACGGCTGCAGTGCTTGATGTTATTTGTGGATATGAAAGTGGTGACCCATACACAGCGCCTCCATTTACTCGGCCCTTGTCTCAAGAAGTTGGCGTGAACCCTGGGCGCTTACGCATCGGAATTCTTAGTCATCCGACATTTGAATACCAATTAGATGATCCGCAATCGCGAGAGTCAGTGAACAAAACTGCAGAGAAGTTATCTGCACTGGGTCATGACGTAGAGATTGCATGGCCTGAAGCTTTAAGTGAAACGCAATACGCAGGAAAGTTCACCAGCGTTGTAGCTGCGTGGACGCACAATGACATTGCTGCATTCGAAAAACTTTTTGGGCGCCCAATGGGCGAAGATGATCTAGAGCCAGACAACATTCGTATGCGCGAAATGGGGCGTGCAGTGACGGCCGAAACGTATTTGGAAAACATGGAATGGATTCATGCGTGGTGCAGGCGAGTGGTGAAGTGGTGGGAACCAGTCGACGGGTCGCGCGGGTTTGACATTTTGGTGACG
>WLSJ01000031.1 GCA_009705865.1 Actinomycetota bacterium
AGCGTCGTCCACTTCTTATGCGGTGGCTGTTACTCGCTCAAGTGCGACCACTACAGCGGCACCGACTACAGCGGCACCGACCACAGTCGCACCCACCACAGTGGGGCCAACAACAGTCGCACCAACAACTATTGCTCCAGCATCACCGCCCTCCGGAAATACTCCAAATTCAGGATCAAGCAGTTCGTCGAGTAGTTCATCATCCTCGAGTGGTTCAGCTTCCACCTCCACTTCAAGTGGTGTGGTCACATCAAAAGTAGGCAAGAGTATTGCGTCATCAACATTGTTGAAGGCTGCTGCTGTCACTGTTCCAAAGGGTGCCAAGACAACTGTGAGTTCGTCATCGTCCAAGAAAGTGTGCAAAGTTTCCGGGACCACTGTGAAAATGGTGGGCAAGGGAACTTGTTCTGTGACAATCACCGTGAAATCCAAGACTGGGAAGACCATGTCCACCAAGAAGGTGAAGATCACCGCCTAGCGGTTAACTATTTGTTTTTTGAAGACTTTGCAAGGGGCGCAAACTTTTCAGAACCACCTACTAGGTAAATGATTGCTGCAATCGCTGTGTCGCCCCAACCTTCTTCAAGTTCGGGAAGACGCGAGAAATCAAGTAACACGTGGCCAAATAAAAGACCGTGAATCATGTACGTCACCGTATGTAGGTCAAATTGTGGCTTGATCCAACCGCGATCACGAAGAATTTCTAAAGTTTCGGTGAAATAGAGATGACCTTTTACCTGTGCAGCACGAACCGAATCGGCCAGCTTTTTATTGCTAGTTGCCGAAGAAAACACCCGAATGCGATTCCGGCGAAACTCGATGAATTCTTTAGTTGACGTGGCATGCATCAGTTCAGTCAATTTGCCGAAGAACTCTTTTTCCGACGTAGAGGTTTCGACTAGGAGGCGAAACACTGCGTTGTCGTTATTCAGGCTTTCGGTCAACTCTTCCAGTTGCGCTGCGTATACAAGGCCAAATTTGCTTCCGAAATGGTGGTACAAGGAACTTCTGGCAGTTTTTGAGTTCTCGAGAACTACTTCAACGTCAAACTCATCGACGCCGTGTTTTGAAAGTTCTTTGCGAGCCTCAACCATCAGCCTGGCCATTGTTTCCACGCCATCGCTTCTTTTCGGCACATTCTTGACTACTGCCATACGTTTTCCCTTTCGTCATACGAATAGTAGCACCACAACTGAATAACTCATCTAATTGGAAAAATGTCAATTTGCCCATTCATCAGACCGTGGGCCGATATGGGTCTGTAATCTCTAGTCATGTCTGACACACCCGATCCTTCAATCGAAGAGACGGCTGCCGCGCCAGTTGCCGCGCCGGAAACAGCGGCCGAGAAGGCCGAACGTCGCCGTTGGTGGCAACTCATGCGTTTCATGAAGCGTGAGGGTGAAAAACGTGATCGCTCCATGATGTTCAATGCAGCAGTCACTGTGGGGACAACCGCATTGGTTGCTTTCACCGCAATGTACGCAACTCTTAGTACCACCAATAAAAACCTGAATGAAACTCGACGTGGGGCACGAGTTGTTGCATTGGTAGAGGAATGGTCTGTCACCGTTGCTGACGCTTCGTCAGCGATTGAACTTCTTGGTCAACGTGCAAATGACTTGTGGGCATATGGCGCAGCTATTGAACAGCAAGGCGTGATTCTTGATGAAGCATTGCGAAATGAAGCGTCAAAGGAAACGTCGTATTTGAAGGTGCGTCAGAACTTGGCGTTCTCAACAGCAAAAGCTGGTCTCGTGTCATCAGACGTTACGAACACCTGTCTTGACAAATTTGTCACGATGCTTGATACGTGGCAAAACGCATTGAACTGGACGCGGTCATCTCTTCAAGTGGAAGAAAGCATTCAATCCGGAATTGAAGCGGTCACTATGCAACAAGACAATCGAGTTGCATTGTCAGATTCGCTCACCATTGTTCGAAGTTTGGCCCGAACAGAACTTGCAACTGCTGGTTCAGATGGTTCGTCAGTGAAATGCAATATTCCTGATGAAGACAAACTGTGGGCCAAGCTGATTCCGGCAGACCCAGCAGCGTAAAGTCAACGCTGCTTGATCATAAATTAGAGTTCAAGAGTTTCAATACCGCGACAGAACAATTCCACTAATTGAATCAGGCTGTTGTTGATATCGAATAACTCTGGATGACCGTGGTCTTTTTCCAGAACACAAAAACCGTGTAGCGCACTGCGCAATGAACGAGCACAATGTGCTTTCTGTGATGCAGAAATCTTGTAGTCGTCTAATGCCGACGTCAGTACAGAAATCACGCGAGCAAGTGACTGTTCGACTTCTTGGTTTCCAACAGATGGCACACGATCTGTTGCGCTGTATAAACCAGGATGCTGCTGAACAAATGTGCGCCATGCATGCGCGATAGATAAGACGGCGTCTTCTCGAGACCGTTGATCTATCGCTGCGGAAAGAGACACGACTAGTAGATCTCTGGCGCGCAACGACAACAGCATCCATAATTCTTCAATACCACTGACGTGGCGATACAACGCCGGCTGTTTTACGCCTGCATCAACTGCGATACGACTAAGGGTGACAGCGTCGATTCCTTCTTCATCTGCAATGGCAGCAGCCATATCAATGACGATTGCTCTATTCAGTCTGATCTTTTGAATTGTCATGCGACCTGATGAAAAAATCGTGAAATCCAGCCAGCAATACGTTGCTGGTCAAGTGGTTCTGACAATGTGGCACGAGCCGTATTGACTTGGTCGTCTCCAAATAATGAACGTCGAGTAGACAACAAATTGTCTGCAAGGGCTGTAGAAAACTCTGGGTGAATTTGCAAGGTCCATGCTCGATCACCGATCAGCATTCCACCAACTGGGCAATACGACGAGGTTGCCATCAGGCGCGCACCTGAGGGCAGTGATTGCACTTGGTCTTGATGACTTGCAGCTAACACAATGTCGCGTGGTGAATCCATCCAGGGTTGTTGTTCGACGATTTCATAATGTTTTGCTCCGATACCCCAGCCGACGTCTGCTTTAGCAACTGTTGCACCTAATGCTTGCGCCATCAATTGATGACCAAAGCAAATGCCGACATAGGGAATTTCCTGTTTCACCATGGCAAGCAACAATTGTTCAACATCGCGCAGCCACGCATGATTGTCATAGACGCTGAGTCTGCTGGGTGAGCAAATCCAACCCTCTTGTTCAGACAGTGATTGCGGCAATTGTCCTTCGTCGCATCGATACGTGGTGAGTTCAATATCAAGTGGTGCAAGAAGTTCTGCGTACAACTCTGGGTAATCGCCACCAATGTGAAGACTGCCCTGATCAATATGCCCCACCAATAAAAGCCCAATTTTCTTCATCGGAATGAGAACACTTTCGTTGGCCCTGTTGCAAGTGGTGGCAATAATCCCCGATCGCGCAATATAGGCATCACACCTTCTCCGAACCAGTACGCCTCTTCTAGATGCGGGTAGCCAGAGATAATAAATGCCTCGATTCCGAGATTGTGATATTCCTCAATTCGATCTGCCACTTCTTCGTAGCTTCCTACTAGTGCGGTACCAACACCTCCACGCACTAGCCCGATACCGGCCCAGACGTTCGGGTGAATTTCTAGTTTGGTGAGGTCGCCGCCATGTAAATCAAATTGTCGCCGTTGACCAACAGATTGTGTTTTCAAGAAATCTTCACGCGCTTGTGAAATTGCATCGGGTGCCATTGACTGAAGAATGCCATCAGCTACTGCCCACGCTTCGTCGCTTGTTGGCCGTGCAATGGTGTGAAAGCGAATGCCGAATCGCATACTGCGCCCTTGCGCGGCTGCAATTGACGCCACGCGTTCTTGGCGTTCCTTAATTGCATCTGGTGTTTCGCCCCATGAGAGATAGAGATCAACATTGTCGCCCGCGACTTTTTCCGCAGATGCCGAAGCGCCACCGAAATAGATGGGTGGAATTGGGTGTGGTACTTCACGTGTTGTGGCGTCTGTGACTTCAAAGAACTTTCCCTTGTATGTAAAGGGTTCACCAGACCATGCGCCACGCATCACTTCAATGAACTCACCAGTTCTTTCGTAACGAGTTTCTTTATCTTCGGTGATTCCGAATCGAGCTAGTTCAGCTTGTTCGGCTCCGGTCACAATATTGACTAGGCAACGTCCATTCGACATGCGCTGAAATGTACTGGCCATTTGTGCGGCAAGGGTTGGAGTCAAAAGTGCAGGGCGGAATGCAACAAGGAATTTGATTCGCGAGGTCAGTGCAATCAGCGATGCTGTAGCAAGCCACGCATCTTCGCAGCCTGTTCCACATGGCGTCAGTAACGCCTCGAAGCCAAGGTCTTCACACGCGCGAGCAATCTGTGCAAGGTACGTGTGGCTTGGTGCGCGATTGACTGAACTATCGCCAGGCAATACGTCTCGTGAGTCGCCACCAGTAGGTAGAAACCAATTCATTTCAATCATGGGGGTCCTTATAAGTGAAGTGGGATAAGTCGGATAGTGATAACAGAAGTGACAAGTACAAGAATCCATGATGACAGCCCAAGAAGTATTGGGCGTGCACCTAGTCGCGCAAGTTTTTTGACGTTGACTCCAGCGCCAAGACCAACCAGCGCAAGGCCAAGACACATCTTTTCTATTTGCTTAATGTTTGATAATGCATCAAGCGAGATGGCGCCGGTTGTACGAATACTGACCGTTAGTAAAAACAGAATGATAAAGAGGGGCAGGGGAGATAGTCGTTGTGATCCGACATGCGGATGTTCGTGTGGTTCGGCGTGTTTCTGAGTGCGACTATGTCGATATCCGTATGTAGCCACTAGCGGTGCAAGAAGAACTACACGAGTGAGTTTGACAATTACAGCAGGCGCTAATGAATGAGAGGAATAAGTAGTACTTGTCGCAATTACTTGAGCAACGTCATGGACAGATGATCCGGCCCACATTCCGAAGCGCACGTCTCCCATATTCATCAGATGCCCTAAGACCGGAAGGACAAAAATAGAGATACTTCCAAACAATGTGACAAGCGCAATGGCATACGTTGCATCTTCTTCGTCACCATCGATTGCGCCGGTCATTGCACTAATGGCTGATACGCCACAAATGGAATACCC
This sequence comes from Actinomycetota bacterium, assembly GCA_009705865.1. Lineage (GTDB taxonomy): Bacteria > Actinomycetota > Acidimicrobiia > Acidimicrobiales > Ilumatobacteraceae > UBA2093. The sequence goes on from WLSJ01000031.1 coordinate 5,111, forward strand.
CGTGGCAGTGAGCAACCCAAGACCTGGTGACACACCAAGAAGTCGCGCGATGTACTGCGTTCCAAAAAAAGTAATCAACACAACCGCGATAACAGCGAGAAACCCACGACTTCCCAGATGGGCAACTTCGCTAAACGACAATTGAAAGCCGAGCAGAACAATGCCGGCGCGCAAGATGTATTTGCTTGCAAATTTCAAACCGCTATCGAATGAATGTGGAATGAGGCCGAGATTGCCAACGATCGCACCGAGAACTAAGGACACTGTGAGGGGGGACACGCTTGCCCAATGAGTGCTGACGGCAAACCCGCAGGCGACTGCGATTCCAGCAAAGACCAGCCCTGGCACGATGCCGCCAAGGCGGTGCAGGGGTGAGACTTTCGAGGACATGTTAGAGACTCTAACAATTGAGATAGGCGTCCCCAACGGTTGGTGGGAAAGGGGTACACAGCCACGGAACCCAATAAATGGCTGAATCTGGGGGCTCTCCTTACCCAATCTTTACCGAGCGCCTCGTACGGTGAAAAGCGACAAGACGTCACCATCTCTATGAATGCCTCCACCAAAATATCGACCAAGCCTTCCGCACGGCCCAAAACCGCAGCGGTTCGGCGTCTCGCGCCCGCCCCCCGGACGCGAGCCATCAACAGCGATGTTCCCATCTTTATTGGGTTCATTGTTTTGGTCGCAACAGGTGTGTGGGCAGTTAATGGCGGTTGGGATGAAGTGGTTGGCGGATGGTCGCATCTGTGGCGAGCCAGTGCATCGCTCAGCGGAATCTGGACAACAATCGCAGCGTTGACCGGTTTGTTGTTGGCAGCTCGTCTTCCGTGGATGGAACGCTCTGCAGGTCTTGATCGCATTCTCATTTGGCACCGAATGGCCGGCGACACCATGGGGGTCATGTTGGGTGTTCACGTATTTACATCTGTCATGGCAGAGATGCCACTTCGTGGAGGTCTTGTATCCACTGTGAAAGACATGATCGGTCGCGAGTCGTACATGGGTATGGCAAGTATCGGTGCGCTCATTGTGGCGGTTGTTGTTGTGTCGTCCTTAAAGAATGTTCGAAACCGTTTGTCGTATGAGACCTGGTACTTGTTGCACCTTTCTGCATATGTCGGCGTCATCATTTCTTATAGCCACACCATCACTTTGGGATCCTTATTGTCTGGTGATCGTCTCATTAGATACATGTGGGGAATCTTCTTTGTATACGTACTAGTGCTTGTTGTACTTGCCCGTTGGTCAAGCGTGATTCATGCAATTCGTAAACCACTGACTGTTGTTGAAGTACAACGTGAAACTGAAGACACGGTTAGTGTTGTGCTCGGCGGATCACACATCACTAATTACTCCGGCGAAGCAGGCCAATTCATTACGGTGCGTATGTTGAAGCGTGGAACATGGTGGAAGTCGAACCCGTATTCATTATCAGCTGCGCCTACAACTGCCGGAATGCGAATCACTGTGAAAGACCGTGGAGATGCAAGTGCTGCAACCTTCCGCTTAAAGCGTGGAGACAAAGTTGCCGTTGAAGGCCCATATGGCATTGCAACTCCTGACATCTTCGATGGTTCTCGGCCACTGTTGATTGCCGGTGGTGTTGGTGTTACCCCTGTTCGCGCCATGCTTGAATGTCTGCCAAAGGGTTCTCAACCGTTAGTACTGCTGCGGGCGCGCAAAGTTGATGAGATTCCGCACTACAAAGAAATTTGTGATCTCACTGAAGCGCGAGGTGGCGAAGTGCGTTTAGTACTTGGCCGTACTGCTCAATTGAAATCTCGTGACCCATTTGCTCCGAAGATATTGCATTCACTTGTACCGAACCTCACGAACTGCGTTGCATTTGTATGTGGTCCAACTTCTTTAACATTCGCGGCTCGCAAGGGTTTGCGCGAAGCAGGCCTAGCCCCGTCCCGTATACATCTCGAATTGCCTTGGTGGTAAAAATGTCTCACCGTTCACCTTCATTATTACGCCGAGTATTTCCTGCATTTGCGCTGACCACTGTCGGCGTTGGAATGGTGCACTCACTTGATCGTCCTGCCGTTGTTGGTGCACAAGGGGCTCTGGCTCCGCTTGTTGACCCCACTGCAACAACAGTTGTTGCGCCAGTAACGAACGCACCGGCCGCAACGTCGGCTCCTGTTACCAATGCACCTGTTGGAACGTCAGCCCCGGCTGCAACGAACGCACCTGCAGCGACGAGTGCACCAGCTGCAACATCGGCTCCTGCTGCAACTTCTGCGCCTGTCACCAATGCGCCTGCAGCGCCTGCTGCTAATGACTGTGGAGCACTGACCGGAAATGGTTCACCTGTGACAATTACATGGCGTCGTGATTACGGCGTTGTTCAAGTTGCTGCAAAATTCAAGTCAGATGGCACATTGTGCAAAGCAACCGCGCAATACCAAACGTATGACAGTCGTTCAGAGCGCTATGAATCGTATGCGATTCCCATTTTGAATAAGCAGGCAGCAAACGCTGGAAGCGCCAACATTCAGGGCGTCTCTGGTGCAACCGCAGTGTCTGATGCTTATACGCAGTCATTGCAATCTGCAATTGATAATAAGAAGTAAGTATGCAAGCGAAGCATCGCGCTTCTTTCCCCATCATGGGGACCACAGCCAGTGTTCATGTCAATGATGAGATAACTACTGCAACGTTTGATGAAGTTGTCAGCGAAGTGAGAAATGAACTCACTCGACTAGAAGACATGTTCTCAGTGTTTCGTGAGACTAGTGAGATCAGCAGAATCAATGCAGGAACTCTGCATCATCTAGATGCATCACCAGAAGTCTTTGCGGTTCTTGATGCGTGTTCATGGTTAGAACAAGCATCAGATGGCGCTTTTTCCATTCGGCGGTCTCGTACCGCATCTGACATTAACCCTTCGGGTTTTGTGAAGGGCTGGGGAGGGGAACGCAGCGCATCACTGATGAGCAGCGCTGGTTTACAGCACTGGTACGTAGGAATTGGTGGTGATTTTGTAATGCGCGGTGGTTTGTCTGATGCACAACCATGGAGCATTGGTATTGCTGATCCGCGTGATGCAACACAATTAGTAGCAACTGTTGACGTTGTGGACGGTGCAATCGCAACATCAGGTAGCGCCGAACGCGGCGCACATATTTGGGATCCTCGCACTGGTGCACCAGCTGATGAGTTTTTATCTGTCACCGTGACAGGGCCAAGCCTCACCTGGGCCGATGCGTATGCCACCACAGTGTTTGTAATGGGTGAACCAGGGTTGAAATGGATTGCGCAGTTTGGCGAATACGACGTATTGCCGGTGCGACGAAACGATTAACCGTTTGTTGTGAAGCCAGCTAATGCCAGCGCTTCGTTCAATGTGCTGGCACGACGAATAGTGCAACCAGACTGAATATCAGGAGCACTGGCCGGAACAATGGCCTGTGTGAACCCGAGACGCGATGCTTCATTGAGGCGGCGTGCCAGATGACCAACCTGACGCACTTCACCTGCGAGACCAACTTCGCCAATAACTACAAGGTCAGCTGGAAGTGGAATGTTCGATACAGCCGACACCAATGCAAGACACATACCAAGGTCTGCACCTGGTTCAGTGAGTTTGACTCCGCCGACAACTGATGCGTAGACCTCGTGCCCAGACAAACTGATGCGAGCGCGACGTTCAAGAACTGCAAGCAGCATTGACAAGCGACCTTGGTCGAGACCTTGTGCACTACGACGCGCAGGCACTGAGGCACTGACTTGGTTTGTGAGCGCTTGTAGTTCAACCAGAAGTGGTCGTTGACCTTCAATAGTGGGCACGACGACAGAACCAGGAACACCGGTGCGACGATCTGTGAGAAAAAGCTGGCTTGCATCGGGAACACCGATGAGGCCCGCTTCAGTCATTTCGAAAAGACCAAGTTCATTGGTAGGTCCGAAACGATGTTTGGCTGCGCGCATGAGGCGTAGTGCATTATGACGTTCACCTTCAAACGACAACACAGTGTCAACAACATGTTCAAGAACGCGCGGACCAGCGAGGCCACCTTCTTTAGTGACATGCCCGACGAGCACTACAGAGATATTGCGGCGCTTTGCTTCTTGCACTAAACGATGCGCACACCCACGTACTTGCACAACAGAACCTGGTGAAGAACCAAGCTCTGGGTCAACCACAGTCTGAATGGAATCGATGACAACAAGCGTTGGTGAAATTTTGTCGATTGCAGCAATGATGTTTGGCAATGACATTTCAGGCAATAGCCACAAGTGTGGGCTGATGGCACCAAGTCGATCTGCACGAAGACGAACTTGTTGTGCACTTTCTTCTGCAGTGACATAAAGAGAAGGGCCAGTTGCACCTGCAAGCAATTGCAACAACAGTGTGCTTTTGCCGATACCAGGTTCACCACCGAGCAATGTGACAGAACCAGGTACTAAGCCACCGCCAAGTACTCGGTCAAGTTCATCGATTCCGGTTGGCACTGGATCTGATTCGTTCGGGTTGACATCGCCAATTGGTGTTGCAAGACCCGGAGGCACAAGAGCAAGACCCGCAGCAAGTGTGACGCGAGATTCTTCGGGGCCTTCAACTTCTTCAACAAGCGAGTTCCACGCATTGCAGACAGAACACTGGCCAGACCATTTAGGAAATGATGCTCCACATTCGGTACACCGATGTATGAGTCGAAGTTTTGCCACACCGTGACTTTATATGCGGGGTGTGCGTGACCGTTTATTCCGAGCGTTCAACACCATCATGATGAGGACCAATGAGCCCAAAACCCAAACGATGAGGAGACCCAGAACCAGAACTTTTGCGACGCGCGAGATACTTGAGGCGATATCTACATTGGTCACGCTGGTTGCCACGCTGGTGGGTGTGCCGTCCATTGGCACTCGCCACGTAATAACTCCGTCGGCGCTCTGACCAGTTGTGGCGTTGACCTTGCCTGGAAGAACAGCATCAAATGAGATTGATATTGCATCGCCAAGATCAAGCCCAGCTGCTTGTACGTCTGCTGCATACGGGGCGCCACCGAGAAGATTCAAAGTGGCATCATCAGCAAATGCTTGAAGACCACCGTTAACTTCTAGTCGGCCAGCCAAGGTGTATGTACTGTTCGTATCTTTCCCAGTACGTGTGATCACCATTTCATGCAGTGGGCCGCGGGCGCCATTGATTTGGCTCATCAATATGGTTGCTTCTGCAGGGCCAGTAAATGAGTGAGTCATTGTGATGGTGAGGCCGCCATCTTTCGTGTCAGATGGTCCATCAATCTTCCAACCAGCAGCCACCAGATCATCTGTTCGAATGTCGGCCTTCAAGTCTGGGGCCTTTGTAACAATGTCTTTATCAGCGGTGACGACAACTGAAATAGTTCCGGTGCCGTTTGGTTTCACTGCAAGTGAAATATTTGTGTCGACACGACATGACGACAGAACTATTACCGCAGCGAATGACGCCGCAATGCGAACAACTACTTTTCGAGTCACTCGACAGGAGCAGCAGTTTCACCAGCAAGTGGGGGCTCACTAGGTGCAACGATGCCTTCAACAGCGCGGAATGTCATACGACGCTTACCGACATTGTCTGGGTCATCTTCAGTATCGACAACAATGATTTGTCCGGCAGTGAATTGCTTGTACAGAATCTTCTCGGACAGTTGGTCTTCGATTTGACGCTGGATGGCGCGACGCAATGGACGAGCACCCATCTGCGGGTCGTATCCGACATCTGCCAAGAATTCTTTTGCAGACTGCGTGAGTTCAATGCCAAGACCTTGTGATTCAAGTTGGCCAGTGAGGCGCTTGATCATCATGTCAACCATCTGGATAACTTCGTCTTTCGCCAATTCGTGGAACACGATTGTTTCGTCAACACGGTTGAGGAACTCAGGACGGAAGTGCAACTTCAACGCATCATTGACTTTGTCTTTCATGCGCTCGTACGACACAGCTTGATCACCAGTGGTGAAACCAAGATTTGCTTTACGCAAGTCTTGAGTACCCAAGTTGCTTGTCATGATGATGACGGTGTTGCGGAAGTCAACACTGCGTCCTTGGCTGTCTGTAAGACGACCTTCTTCAAGAATCTGCAACAACGTGTTGAACACGTCGGGGTGAGCTTTTTCAATTTCGTCGAACAGAACAACAGAGAATGGCTTGCGACGAACTGCTTCAGTGAGCTGACCGCCTTCTTCGTAGCCGACGTATCCCGGAGGCGAACCAACAAGGCGACTAACGGTGTGCTTTTCCATGTATTCAGACATGTCGAGCGTGATGAGAGCTTGGTCATCACCGAACAAGAATTCAGCGAGAGTCTTTGCAAGTTCTGTTTTACCAACACCAGTTGGTCCGAGGAAGATGAACGAACCACTAGGGCGACGAGGATCTTTCAAGCCGGCGCGTGTACGACGGATGCTTTGCGAAACAGCTTTAACGGCATCTTCTTGACCGATGATGCGTTTGTGAAGTTCGCCTTCCATGTTGAGCAACTTGGCGGTTTCTTCTTCTGTGAGTTTGTACACAGGGATACCGGTCCAGATGCTGAGTACTTCAGCAATGGCTTCTTCGTCGACTTCGTCGAACAAATTGATGCCAGATGCTTTGATTTCAGCTTCTTTTTCAGACTTCTCTTCGAGCAATGAACGCTCTTGATCGCGAAGGCGACCAGCTTCTTCGAAGCGCTGGTCTTCGATGGCTTTCTTCTTTGCTTCTTGCACTTCAGACACGCGATTTTCAAGATCTTTAAGATCTGGCGGTGTTTGCATGCGCTTGATGCGAAGACGTGAACCAGCTTCGTCAATAAGGTCGATTGCTTTGTCTGGCAAGAAACGGTCAGCAATGTAGCGGTCTGCCAAGTTGGCTGCAGCAACGATTGCTTGGTCAGTAATTGTGACGCGGTGATGAGTCTCGTACTTGTCGCGAACACCTTTGAGAATTTCAATGGTGTGAGCAACAGTTGGCTCTTCAACTTTTACTGGCTGGAAACGACGCTCGAGTGCAGGGTCTTTTTCAAGGTGCTTGCGGTATTCATCTGTAGTTGTTGCACCGATTGTCTGTAATTCTCCACGCGCAAGCATTGGCTTGAGAATGCTTGCTGCATCAATTGCGCCTTCAGCAGCACCTGCGCCTACAAGTGTGTGGATTTCGTCGATGAACAACACGATGTCGCCACGTGTCTTGATTTCTTTCAGAACTTTCTTGAGACGCTCTTCGAAGTCACCGCGGTAACGGCTACCTGCAACAAGTGCGCCAAGGTCAAGTGTGTAGAGCTGCTTGTCTTTCAAAGTTTCAGGAATGTCACCAGAAACAATTTTTTGTGCGAGACCTTCAACGATGGCGGTTTTACCAACACCAGGTTCACCGATAAGAACAGGGTTGTTCTTTGTACGGCGAGAAAGAATTTGCATCACGCGTTCAAGTTCGCGAGTACGACCAATGACAGGGTCAAGTTTTTTCTCACGAGCCAACTGAGTGAGGTTGCGACCGAACTGGTCGAGAATTTGGCTTCCGCCTTTTTCGCCTGGCTCTTCTTTGTTGCCTGGGGCTGCTGCACTGCCGGCTGGTTCACCTTTGGCGCCAGGACCTTGGTAGCCAGACAACAACTGAATGACTTGCTGACGAACTTTTCCGAGGTCTGCACCCAACTTCACAAGAACTTGAGTTGCAACGCCTTCACCTTCGCGAAGAAGTCCGAGAAGAATGTGCTCGGTGCCGATGTAGTTATGACCTAGTTGAAGGGCTTCACGAAGAGAAAGTTCGAGAACTTTTTTGGCACGAGGAGTGAAGGGGATATGACCAGAGGGAGATGATCCGCCTTGGCCAATGATCTCTTCGACTTGAGCGCGGACTGCATCAAGAGAGATAGACAGAGACTCGAGAGCCTTTGCTGCAACGCCTTCACCTTCGTGGATGAGACCAAGCAAAATGTGCTCGGTACCAATGTACGAGTGGTTAAGAAGGCGCGCCTCTTCTTGGGCAAGGACAACAACCCTGCGGGCACGATCTGTAAAGCGTTCAAACATGTGGGGCCACCCCATTCGGAATCGGTGGATACTGGTAGAAAGTGTATCGGTACGGCACGGTAGTACCCCTGCGGAACCCGTAGTCTAAAAACCGTGATTATGTCGCCGCTTCTCTCGTTGCCATTTATGGAAAATGACCGCCAACGGGTGGAAAAGGCTCTTGTGGCCTCGGTCACCACAAATGACGCATATATGACTGAAATTGCGTCGCATCTCATCTCAGCAGGTGGGAAACGATTGCGCCCAGTTTTTACGATTGTTGGCTCGCAAGTCGGAAATGACCTCGTTGCAACCGAGGACGCTATTTCCGGAGCCATTTCGTGCGAATTAGTTCATCTTGGTTCGTTGTACCACGACGACGTGATGGACGAATCTGATACTCGCCGCGGTGTTGAAACCGTGAATGCAAAATGGGGCAACCTGCAAGCCATTTTGGCCGGTGACTTTTTGTTGGCCAAAGCCTCAGAAATCGCTGCATCGCTTGGTACGGAAGTTGCTGCGTTACTAGCCCGAACAATTGGCCGCCTATGTGAGGGCCAAATTGAAGAATTGCGCCATACATATAACGTCGCTCGCACCGTTGATTCGTATCTTGATTCCATTGATGGCAAAACTGCAGCGCTGTATTCCACTGCTGCACGCATTGGTGGTCTAGTAGCTGGCCATGATCGTGCTGTTGTCGATGCGCTCACTGCATACGGCACTGCCTACGGCATGGTGTTCCAAATTGTTGATGATGTTCTTGATCTCACAGCTACCGACGAAGAGCTTGGGAAACCAGCAGGCAACGATATGAAAGAGGGCGTGTACACATTGCCTGTCCTTCATACGTTGGCTCTAGGTGGAAAAGATTCAGACACCTTGCGGTCAATACTTGGCAAACCCTTGACAGTTGACGAGCGCAACACGGTCTTACAGATTGTGCGTACAAACGGTGGTGTAGAAGTTGCTATTGAAAAAGCTCGCGCCTATGTCGCAGATGCAGAACGTGCGTGCGATGCATTGCCGAGCGGTATTACTGCTGACGCAATGAGAAAAGCCACGGCTGCTCTATTAGCAACCGTGGCCTAACCCAACGTTTCGTTTACTAACCCGCTAGCGGGCTGGCATGTCAGCCAAAGATGTACACATCAGCACGGCGGTTCTTTGCCTGTGCAGATTCTGTCTTCTGAGTTTTCACTGGTTGATTGTCTGACTGAGCAACTATTTCAATAGTTGCAGTAACGCCAGCTTTTACAAGAGCAGCTTTCACAACATTTGCACGTTCACGTGAAATTGCAAATCTAAATTCTGAGATGTTTGTCAGTGCGGCGGCGTGACCAATGATGACGACGCGCTTTGCATTTTTAGCTGCCTTTGCAATCTTTAGAATTTGTGCTGTTCCAGCCGCATTCAATACTGCAGATGCTTGCTTGAACATAACCGGGCTAGCAATTGTTGGCACTGAACCAACAGCCGCAGAAGCGGTCTTCACAGTTGTGTTCATCGATCGGACTACAGCTTTCGTATCCTGATTAATGATTTGAACTGAA
>WLSJ01000032.1 GCA_009705865.1 Actinomycetota bacterium
GCGCTTACAAACCACTGCTACTGCCGAAGTATTGGGGCTTTCAGATCGCGGTCAAGTTGCTGTTGGCATGCGCGCCGATATCAATGTCATCGATTTTGAAAACTTGCGCCTCAATGCACCTCATGCTGAAAATGACCTGCCCGCTGGTGTTCGCAGGCTTTTGCAATCTGCAGATGGCTATGTAGCAACCATTGTTAATGGGGCAGTCACTCGGCGAAATGGCATAGACACCGGCGCTCGCCCAGGTCGACTAGTCCGCGCTTAAGTATCTATTCGTTCTATCTGTCGGACTTCCTTCGACAGAAGCGGCAACGACGTTGCTAACGCAATAATGATTCCCACAGTTACTAACGCTGTTGGTGCGCCGACAAGATGAGTAAATGGACCCGCGAGGAATAAGCCGACGGGTGCAAACACCATTGATCCGAAAGCGTCATACGAACTCACTCGCGACAACGCTTCATCTGGAACATGAGTTTGAAGAGTGGTGATCCAATTTGCATACATCAAGTCCATTCCGATACCAGTTCCGAGTGCAGTGATACACAGCACCCATAACGGCAATGGCACCGCCAGTGCAAATGCCCACAACGCTGCAAGCGGTAAACCACCAAGACCCAAGAGCAACGGCCGTCGAGGGCGAAGACGCAATGCAAAAACTGTGCCAATAATTGTTCCGGCTCCGAACCCAAACATCATGATGCCCATGTCCTTAGCGCCACCCATTGCTTCCTTTATTTGAACAGGTGCCAATACCCCGAGGAATCCTTCAAAGCCCAGATAGAAAAAAGAATAACTAACGACCACATACACAATCCATTTACGTGATGAGAATTCAACCCACCCTTCGCGCAATTGCGAAAAAATTGACTCGCGTTTCTCTCCTTCACCAAGTGGCGTACTATTCGGCACTTTCATTTGATACACAAGAACACCCGCAACAAGAAATGTCACCGCATCAATAAGGAGTCCCCACCCTGGGCCTGCTGTTGACACAACAATTCCAGCAACACTGGCGCCAAGTGTGAAACCCAAATTTGCACCGATACCTACAAGAGAATTAGCAGCTTGCAACAACGGGTTCGGAACAATCAGGGGCATGATGCCGCTGAACGCTGGGTACCACAACGCATTCAGAATCCCGAAGATAAAACTGTTAAAACACAGAAGTGGTATCGATGCATGGCCTGAGATAAACGCAAATGCACTGATCGCTACAAAAATACTGCCGATGATGTCAGTTAGGCCCACTAAATGGGTGCGGCCAAATCTGTCTGCTGCTACCCCACCAATCAACATAAACAGCACCAACGGAATCATGTGTGCAGTGGTGACATAACTTAAAGAGCCGGCATCAGCTCCGGGCAAAGACAACACACCAAAGGCAAGAGCGATGGGCGTAATACCGTTCCCAAAGTTGCTGATTACTCGCGCTACAAGAAGATGGCGAAATTCAGTGATTTTCCAGAGTTCAGACAACTCTTTCTTCATCTTTGCGTTCGTAGCCACGCTACCACGATACTTCAGATCTAGTTTTTAGCGGCGTTTTGTATTTCGCGATACTTCAGGAAACGACCAACGAAATCATTGGTTTGTTCCTCTGACCACTGCACTTTTTCCCAGCCGACTAGGTGAGTGCAACGTTCAATGTGTTGTTGAACAGACGCAGGAAGTTCTCCGGTGAGACCTAATCGACGAAGGCCGTCGAGACGTGTGTACACGCCAGCCATGATTGCTTCAGTAAGGGTCGGTGTATCCCCTGCAAGCCACGGCGAGGTTTGCAACCACTGATCAACAGTTTCCATTGCTTTCATGAAGGCCACGCTCGATTCCTGAATCAGCGCGGCGTCTGTTCCGTAATACACGCCAATCATGGGGCGATAGACATTTTTGTTTAACCACTCCACACGGTCACGCACAATTGCCTGCGCGTCATCGCCCTGTGGCAACAATGACGAGTCTGCAAATTTTTCCTCTAACCATTCGAGAATCGGAATGGAATCTGCAAGGTACTCGCCGTCAATCTTCACCATTGGCACTTCAAGTTTCGGACTGTGTGCAATGAACTCTTCTGGCACCACAAACCCTTTCGGGCGTACGGCACGCGGTGGAACATCGACGATCGTGTATTCAATGCCGCGTTGGGCTAGTGCAAACTCGACGCGCACGGAAAACGGGCAGATCCAGTGACCAAACAATGTGACAGTAGATGCGCTCATGACGTGAACAGAATCTCGCAACCAGTTCCGGCCAATAAAGCCTCAACTGCGCGTCGATCATCAGCTGAAAGCTTTGCGTATTCTTCACGAATCCACTTCAAGCACTTGCGCTGATAAACAAACGTTCCTTGACTATATGGGTGACCATCAATCACACAGGAGAAGGTTTCTGCTCCTGCTTCCATGGCTGCTTCATTTGCCAACAAAAACGGCGCATACGTGAGACCAATCTCTGGCAACAGCGCAAGAACTGTCGGTTGGATGGCATCGCGTGTCACCCAACCTTTATCTCCATCAACATCCCACCACGACAAGTCATCCGTACGTTCCACCCAGTTCACCATGCGTGGTGCACGTTCAATACCAATACGTACAGATTCCGGATCCCAACGCAATAGTTCTGTCATCTGACCAAACAGTGCAAAATCGCCACGTCCTGGTCGATTACCCAGAAGGAACGGCGCAACTGCGAGATGAGCCTGCATCATGTCGAGTAAACGATAGAACGACTCTTCAATCGCAGGCTTATTCTCTTCGGTTGAACCCACAAGTGCACGGCGACCTATTTGACGCTCCGTGATGTAATTACTAAAGCGCGACAACGTTTCGACGGGCATTTGTTGATCGCTATCGAGCGGAAGGAGTTTTCCGGCCTTATCAATTGCATCGTTGTAGTACCAGCGATAGTGATACATCTGCTTGGTCACCCACTCATCTGCGTAGTCCTCTAGCAAATAATCAATGAAGGCAACAACAGCATCAGTCGGCACCAGACTGCGCTCAGAATACATCCCCTCGAGACGCATAATGAGCGGGCTCGAGTCAATCATTGTGTCGGTGTACGCACCAGTTGCGTCGGGGAATGCAATTGCAGGAATAAGTGGGAACGGCGGGAGGTCGTCCCATTTGGAACCCTGTGGCACCCACTTGAACGGAATCTGGCGATAGCGCAATACTGCGCGCATCTTTAACGAGTAGGGCGAACCATGTACGCCTCTGATTCGTAGTGGAAATTCTTGCTTCGATGCCATGACGGTCTCCCTCGGTCTCCAAATTGTAAGCGAGACCTAGTCCGACAAATACAAGTCCGAGAGAATGCAATGAACTCGCAAGCAACAAGCCGCTAATTAGTGGCTTGGAGCTCCAGCAGGGGCACCGACAGACGACGAAACGTATGTCGGCTTGAAGAGAAATACGAAGCACAGCCCGCCGAGCGCGATACATACTGAAGCAACAACAAGTGGTTGGCTAGAAGTAACGCTTGTTGTGATGTACCCCACCAAGATGGAAGCTGGGACCTGCGCAAGACTTTGCACGCTTGAGTAAATACCCATGGCCTGCCCTTGTTGCCCTGGTTCGGCCGAACGGCTAATGAGGCTTGTCATGTTTGCCATTGTGAGGCCATTAAACGCAGTGAAGAATGGGATGACTAAATACAAGCCAAATGAAAACGACGTTGGAACTGCGAAATACAGCAACATCATTGCGGCATTACCGAAGAGACTGAAACGAAGAACTGAATAGTCTGACAACTTTTTTGATACGCGTGCAACGAGAACGGCTTGTGAGAACGCAATAAACAATCCGACTATCGCGAAATAGTCACCCGTTTTCGACGGGCCAAAATGGAAATTATTACGAAGGTAGATACCAAAGAATGTGGTGAAGAAAGTAAAGCCCATGCTGAAGAGGAAGCCAGAAATCAATATCGAGCGAAGTCGATCTGACTTAAAACCAATAATCACATTTGACACTGCTTGTGTGGCATTCAACTTGCCTGCGTGAAACTTTTCTTTCAAAGTCTCGGGGAATGTGGTGAGTACTGCGATGCAGTTCAACATTGCAATAATTGCAGCAAACCAGAATGGTGTTGTTGCCCCAAACCAACCCGGCGTATCAAAGAGACCGTAGAAACTGACGTGAGGCGAACTCAGTTTTCCACCTAGGTATGGACCCACAATAAACCCAAGACCAAATGCAGCGCCCAAAGCTCCGAAATTCTTCGCGCGATTCTCATTGGTACTGATGTCGCCAATTGCAGCATTAGCTACAGCCAAGTTGCCGCCCGTGAAACCATCAAGTGCCCGCCCAGCAAACAACAGTGGAATGTTCGCAGTACTGATTCCGATAGCGAACAATACGTACCCAATAGACGTTCCAAAAATAGAAAGCGCCAACACTGGACGGCGGCCGTGACGGTCTGACAACTGCCCAAGAATTGGTGATGCAATAAATGTGCAGAACGGATAGATGGCTTGCAACCAGCCGAGCATGATGAGACCTTGTGTAAACGACCATGACTCTGGTGTCACACGAAAGGGTGAACCAATGCCGATCAGAAGCGGAAAGACCGGAATAAGGATTCCGAATCCGACAAGGTCAATGAAAACAGTGGTGAAAATAGCCAGGAGGGGGTTACGACGCATTTGACAATCGTAGTCAGGCGAAGTGGCGAATCGCTTCTATTAGAACATCAAATGCAGGTTCGGCGTCAACGCTCCACACAACATCACAGTTTGGCGCGGTTGGAGTCTTGTACTGGCGTTTATCAATTAATGTCATTCCACGGGTGTGTTCACCACGTAATTCAATGTCAACGTGATGTGGCGCGATGGTGAACAACTGAGGATGCGTGAGAGCCAACACTGCACACGGGTCATGTACCGCTGCCCCAGTCATGTCTAGGTGATAGTCAATGTACGACCGTGAGTAAAAGGCCAATAGGTCAGCCAATACGCGTGGTAATTGACCTGGTATCTCACGAATAGCAGCAAGACGTTCTGGTGTTGATTGCAATTGATGCGTGACATCAAGTCCACTCATCATCAATTTCCCACCGTAACGAAACACAATGTCAGCTGCTTCTGGGTCTGCCCACAGATTGAACTCCGCAGCTGCAGACACATTGCCAAATGTTCCTCCACCCATCAGTGAGATACCAGCAATCCGTGATGCAAGATCAGGTGCTGCACGAAGTGCCAATGCAATGTTTGTCAGTGGACCAATGGGCACTAACCACACGCCTTCTGTTGCCCGACATGTTTCGATAATGAAGTCGACGGCATTTTCACTGTCAGGACCACGCGATGGTTCAGGTAAATCTGCACCATCAAGTCCACTCTTTCCGTGCACATGCGAAGCATCATGCGGCGGGGCCACCAATGGCCTTGCAGCACCAGAGTGAACGGGCACGTGTGACCCAATGAGATCAAGAACGATTCGCGCGTTTCGCGTTGTAGAAGACAAAGGTGCATTCCCCGCAACCGTTGTGACTCCGAGAAGGTCTGCGTGGCGGGCCGCAACGACTAATGCCATGGCATCATCGTGGCCAGGATCACAATCAACAATCATCTGTATCTTCGCCGTCATGTAGCAGACCTTAGTCCTGATATGCGAGAGTTCATAGATGGGAGTTGCCGTCGAGTTTGATGTCGTGGTTGTAGGAAGTTGCAACCTTGACCTAGTGAGTACCACTTCTCACCTACCGTCACCCGGTGAAACCCTTCGCGCCATCGAATACGCAGAACATGCTGGCGGCAAGGGACTGAATCAAGCGGTTGCCTGTGCCCGCATGGGTGCACGCACTGCATTCATCGGATGCGTTGGCAACGACAGTGCCGGCAACATGTTACGTGACCTTCTTATTTCTGAAGGCGTTGATATATCACAGCTGACAACAGTCGATGCCCCGACCGGACGCGCTTTCATCACAGTAGAAACATCGGGCGAGAACACCATCGTTATTGTTGCTGGCGCAAATGCATACGTCGGGAAAACTGCTATTACTGTTCCCCGATCACGCGTCGTACTTGCACAATTGGAAATACCACTAGATGTAGTTCTTGACGTATTCACACAAGCCCGAAAGCAAGGTGCGATGACAGTGCTCAACCCCGCGCCTGCAGAAACACTCTCGACAGATCTGTTATCGCTGTGCGACATAGCGGTTCCCAATGAAACCGAGTGTGCAGCATTAGGGGGAACTCATGCACTATTACATGCGGGAGTTTCCACAGTGATTACAACATTGGGTGAACATGACGCTGAGATATCTGATGGCACTATCACTACTGCGGTCGCGTCACATTCTGTCACCCCGGTTGACACAGTTGGCGCTGGTGATGCGTTTGTAGGTGCGCTCTGTTCAGAGATTGCACGTGGCGCCTCTATTCACGAAGCAGCAAAAGTTGCATCTATCGCTGGTGCACTTGCAACAACTGTTCGTGGTGCAGTGCCGTCGTTGCCTGTACGTGCAACCGTGATGTCGTATTACGCGGACTGAAGAAATTCGACCCAGTTGCCGTCAGGATCTTCAACAATAGAGATACTGATGCCCGCACGAATCTCGCGTGGCGGAACAACAACTGTGTAGCCAGCAGCGCCACAAGCAGAAGTGATCTCTTCAAGATTGCTAACACTTAAAGTGAAATAGCGGTAACCACATGCACCAGTGATTCCGCCACCTGCTGCTTTTGCAGGATCATTGTTGGCCTTTACCAACTTCAACAAAGTGGTTCCTGCCAATACGCGATACATCGTGCCGCCTCCCGGCATTGGCATTTCACCTTCAAAAGTGAAGCCAAGAAGATCGCGATAAAAAGCCAAAGAAGCATCTGCATCGCAGACAACGATGCCAAGGTCAATGGAGTCTTTTGTGAGAATTGCTTTTGTCATATGACGAACACTAACCGAGCGAGAGCCTCCAACAAATCGTCAGAGGACGCCTCATGACAAGATAAACAAGTGAAATTGAATCTTTCAGTCGAGGAAGTCCTCACCACTACTCGCAGCGTTCGTAAACGACTCGACATGGATAAGCCTGTTGATCGTTCTGTTATTGAGCACTGTATCGAACTAGCAGTTCAGGCTCCCAGTGGCGGAAACGCTCAAGCGTGGCACTGGATCATCGTGGAAGACCGAGATCTGATTACGGCGATCGCTCAGAAATACCAAGCCAATTTTGACAAATACACGTCAAAGATGGAACCGCTTGAACCAGATGATCCACGCATGCATCGCTCGGAAGAAAACAAGGCATCTGCGCGTTACTTAGCCGACAATATGCACCGCATACCAATGCTTGTGCTTGGTTGTGTCGAAGGGCGATTGAACGAACTACCAAATGCTGCACAAGCTCCTGCATGGGGATCAATCATCCCGGCATTATGGAGCTTCAATCTTGCACTGCGTGAATATGGGCTTGGCACAACGTGGACCACCATGCATCTCATGAGCTTCGGCGAACAGATTGTTGCAGAACTTCTGGGTATCCCATTTGATTCAATAACTCAAGTTGCGCTCTTCCCCATCGCGCACACAATCGGGACTGACTTCTCTGAAGCGCTCCGACAACCAATTTCTGAGTTCACGCATTACAACAAGTGGTAACAATCAGATAATCACTATTCGGTTGTGGTTGATTCTGGCTGACTAGTTAACACTGCACCAACCACCACTATCGCCATGCCGATGAAGGCAAATAGACGAACGCTGTCATTGCGAAAGATGATTCCGTTAAACGTGGCCACGATTGGCGTTAGAAATAATCCGATGGCACCACGAATAGGTCCGGCGCGCGCAACCAATACTCCGTAGAGGGCATACCCAATTCCAGTTCCAAACATTCCCATTTCCATCAATGATGCAATGGCACCCCAATGAAATTCACTATGAGCAACAGCCGGAATAGAGATTGGCAACAGATACACCAACGCGAAGAGTTGTCCCCAAAAGATTGCGGCCAATGCCCCGTACTTCACTTGCAGTGACCAGATGACGTTTGTACCAACCGCATAACACACGAGTGCAATAAGAAGAAACACAACACCTTTGGTCGTCGCTGTCGCAGAATCTCCCACGCTAGAAAATGACACTAAAGCAATTCCGGCAAAGCCAATAGCAACTGCAAAAATTCGCCGAGCCGTTGGCATTGAACGAACAAAAATCGCAGTGACAAACACAGTCATTACGGGAATTCCACCGTTAATCATTCCTGTCACTGAAGCTGATGTTGTCTCTTGCGCTTTGGCGTATAAGAAAAATGGCAGCGCCATCCAAATAAGCCCGATCAACATGACTCGAGGAATGTCAGCCCGGTCGATCTTTACTCGTGCAGAAGGAAACCACACCAATGTGCAAATGCCGAAGAACAACTGTGCGGCTGGCACCACTGCTGTTTCGACATGATCAAGCGCAATGGCAGCAAACAAGGACGAAGAACCCCAAATAATTGCTATGCCCAGAGTCAATAGCCACTCACTCATTCCGAAACGGAGCGTGGTGTCTCCCCCATGAGTGATCTTTTCCATTGGGGCATTCTTACAGACAACGCTGACCCGTATTTACGAACGTTGTTCGTCTACCGTACGAACATGGAGAAATTCACATCCGAGCTTGCATCATTAACTTCACACCAGGTTCCTCAATGGTTCGACGGAGCGAAGTTCGGCATTTTTGTCCACTGGTTCCCTTCTACTATTCCTGCTTTTGCACCTGTCTCTGATGACCCGTTTACTCTTGCTGCTGAAAAAGGCGAGCATGAAGCCTTCACAGAAAGCCCATATTCCGAGTGGTACTGGAATTCTCTTCAAACCCCTGGGTCCACTGTTGCATTGCACCACACAGAAAAATATGGCGATCAACCGTACGACGATTTTGTTCCACAATTCTTTGAAGCATCGAAAGGGTGGCAGCCAGAACGGTGGGGTGACTTGTTTGCTGCATCAGGTGCCAAATACTGCGTGATGGGAACAAAGCACCACGATGGTGTTCTGTTATGGCCAAGCGATACACCGAACCCTCACAAAGGTTCACAGTGGACATCGACTCGAGACATTGTGGGTGAATGCGCTGAGGCAGTTCGTTCGCAAGGAATGCGATTTGGTGTCTATTACTCAGGCGGAATCGACTGGACGTTCCAAGGCCTCGGCATTGACGGCTGGTCTGCTCTCTACAACGCAATTCCTCAAGATGATGTGTACCACGCCTATGTAGATGCTCATTACCGCGAACTCATTAGTCGCTATTCACCAGATGTGTTGTGGAACGACATCGGATACCCAGGTTTTGGCGCTGGTGCTGCAGACTTGTTTGCTCATTTTTACAACACCAATCCAGAAGGTGTCGTTAATGACCGCTTTGATTTCCTTGGAGTAATGCAAGGCAGTGCTCACGCTGACTTTGTAACACCGGAGTACACCACTACGCCGCCAATGGAAGGAAAGAAGTTCGAAGTATGCCGGGGCATCGGAACAAGTTTCGGGTACAACGAACAACAGAACGATTTGTCCTATGCCACATCAACTGAGCTAATTCACATGCTTGTCAACATTGTTGCTGCAGGTGGAAATTTCCTTCTCAATGTCGGCCCCATGGCTTCAGGTGAAATTCCATGGATACAGCAAGAGCGTTTGCTAGCAATTGGCCAATGGCTACGTATCAATGGTGCCGCAATTTATGCATCAACCCCACACGAGGATTCACAACTAACAACATCAGATGGCGACACCGTGCGTCTCACGCGCGGAGCAGATGGCAGCACCTATGTAGTTGTTCTTGGGCGACCTCACACAAACATTGTCAGCATCAAGGACCTGCCAACTGGTGACACTTACCTGCTCGGTTATGACAAACAATTGTCACGCATAGGAGACGACGTGATTTTGCCGTACAGGCCAGATTCATCTCCGGCTTTTACGTTACGTATTCAGTAATTACTGAATTGCGGCAGCAGCCAATTTGTCAAGAGTGACTTCCATGTTCGCACGGTTATGAGTTGCGCGATTTGAAACACCACTAACAAGTTTTCCCAAGAAGTCAGCCCATGATGCACGGTGGTCATCCCAACTGTGTGTCACACGGCAACCTGTTGCAGTTGGCTCAATCTCATAGATCCAGTCACACCAGTTTTTTCCCAAAGCCATCAAACCAAAAGAAAATTTCTTTGGTGCGTCATAGATATTCACTTCAACTGACGTTGACCACGACTTTTTGCCATTCTTGTTCTTACCATTGAAGCGAACACCAACTGCTGGTCCGGTTGCGCCTTTTGCCCACACGCCACCTTGATTCTCAGGTGACCACTCACCCATGCGAGGCAAGTCAGTTACAAGTGCCCATACTTTTTCGGGGCTGGCAGCAATGTCACGGGATACAGAAACGAGATTTGTCATGCAAATAGTGTGCCATCTCAGACACATCTCACGCGAAACCTAATTACGCCTTTCGCACCACACTTGATTTCAAGTACATGGCGCCGAACCCGTCTACTTTGCAATCAATGTCGTGGTCACCGTTGTCGCGTACCAACCGGATATTTCTGACCTTGGTTCCCACCTTTATATTGGTGGGCCGGCCATTGACCTTCAGGTCCTTCACTACCGTCACGGTGTCACCATCAGCCAGCACATTTCCCGCAGAATCACGAATAACGGAAGGTTCGTTCGAATCATCGGCAGCGCCCTCAGCTTCCGCTGACCATTCATGAGCGCACTCTGGACACACCAGCAAGGCACCCATTTCATAGGTATATGCGCAGGCACATGTTGGGCACGGAGGAAGTTGACTCATGGGTGAAGGGTACTCATCTACCAAGAGACATGGTCGTGAGTATTCAAAACAGTTGCCGGCCATTTTGCGTGCGAGAATAGTGAAATGGCCGTTGCAACCTCACCCCACCAAGGAATCGTCACATTAGATCTTGAAGGAGTCCTGATTCCTGAAATCTGGATTGCGGTTGCCGAAAGCACTGGTATTCCCGAACTTCGTCGCACCACACGTGATGAACCAAATTATGACCTTCTTATGAAGTCGCGCATTGAGATCCTGAATCAACATGGCCTCACAATGAGTCGTATTGAATCTGTCATCGCTGACTTATCCCCCATGGATGGCGCAATTGATTTTCTTGATGCGTTACGTGAGCGCACACAAGTCATCATTTTGTCTGACACCTTTGAACAATTCGGTCGACCATTCATGCGCCAATTGCATTGGCCAACATTGTTCTGCCACAGGTTGATTGTGAAAGATGATCGCATTGTGGACTTCGAACTACGCCAAGCTGACCAGAAGCGACTCGCGGTGCAAGCTTTCAAGGGGCTGAACTATCGCGTTGCCGCAGCTGGTGACTCATACAACGACACCGCAATGCTGGCAGCTGCTGATGCCGGATTTCTTTTCCATGCACCTGACAACATCAAGAAAGAGTTTCCGCAGTTTCCGGCACTTGATACCTATGACGATTTATTCAAAAATCTCACTTCTGCTTTGGGGGTATGAAATGACTAACAGTGACATCACGAACCTAAAACCAGAAGATTTTCATACTTCTGTTGCTGCGACTAGCCGAGCTTTCTGGCCAGATCCAATGTTCGGATTCTTTGCACGCAACGCAGTTCATGAACACCTGATGCTTCCTAATTACACAACGGCTGTAATGCGTGATGCCGTACAACACGGCATTGTTGAAGTCATCATCCGTAATGGTCGTGTCGTTGCTTCTGCATCGTGGCTCGCACCTGGTGATGCGCCTCGCCCATGGCGTCAAGAACTTCGAGTATCGCTACGGTCTGCACGTGGTCTTCTCAAAGGACGTAATCGTTTAAAGGGACTCAAGCTTCTCGATGCAATGGCAAAGAAACACCCTAAGGAGCCGCATTGGTATTTGGGATTGCTAGGCGTTGACCCTGCGTTCCAAGGCAAAGGTCTTGGAGGCGCGCTTCTGACTCATCGTTTAGAAGTATGCGACGCAACCCACATGCCTGCGTACCTTGAAACTCAAAAGCCCGAGAACCTTCCGTTTTATCAACGGTTTGGATTCTCGGTACTTGAGGAGATCACTGATGAGGGTTGTCCAACTCTGTGGACCATGTGGCGCGACCCGCGCCCCACATGATCTCAATACGAGTCTCAATTAGTTAGTGGCCACCGAGTGCGCTGGTATCAGCTTTACCAACTGCAAAGAACCCAAGAGCACCTTTGCCTACGTTTGCAAATTTGTGTGTAACAAATGGGTACAAACCATCTTCAGCGAAGGTGAATTCTACGAATCCGCCTTGTGCAGGTTGTAGATCAAGAACTTGTGACCCGCCCTTACGTGTATCTGGCTGCAACAGGTACGACCCTTCCTTAAAGACTGTGTCAAAAATGGTTCCCACGATGTGAAAGGCCGAGTTCTCATTTGGCCCCTCATTCATTACCCAAATGCGGTAACGCTTATTTGCGTCAACATGAATCGGAGCGAATTTGTACTGGTTGAAATAGCCGTTGAAGACAACTGCGTCCCACTTCTCACTCATCATCTTTGCCAAGTCACCAGGCTTTCCATCAGGGCCGAGATATAGCTCACTTTGCGACATAAAGAATTCCTTCTCTACGGGGGCAAGTACTGGTGGATCAACTATCACTGCGCCGTACATGCCGTTACCGATGTGATGAAGAGCCGGAGCAGTTCCACAGTGGTACATAAACACTCCTGCATAATCAGCGGTGTATGTGTACACCAGTGATTCACCTGGAGCTATTGAACGCATCTCGTCACTCCACGCAACTTTGCTGGCATGGAAGTCAATGGAGTGCGACATCTTTCCTTTGTTTACGATTGTCACCTTGAAGGTATCCCCTAGTGAACCACGCAACGTAGGACCTGGTACTTGACCATTGAATGTCCACATTTCTTGCATGACTCCCGGTGCAACTTCCATTTGTACTTCTGTCATGTCAAAAGACACGGTGTGTATTTTTCCAGTCGGTGCACTTGGTTGAATTGGATCGCGTGACTTCCAATCGGAAGCTGGCATTGCTGCAGCATCTATTACTGCATTGTTATTTGTTTCGGCTGCGGGTGTGGCAGCTGGTGTGGCAGCCGCACTTGCTGATGCGACAGTTGTTTGATCACCGATTGCTCGATATCCAAGAACACCGATCACCAAAATGATGACAATAAAAAGCGAGAGAAACATCGGAAGTACCGTTGCCTCTCCACTCTTTTTGAGGGCTGGCGTGTTATCCATATGTTTCTGATTTCAGTTGTGCAATTAATGCTTGTGAGACAAGCGTATACACAACTAAAAAATCAAATTAGTTTTCACAAACTAATATTTGTCACACATGCAGGTGTGGTCTACCTAACTATCTGCAGTTAAGAAAACTGAGGTGCACCAAACAGTTTGATTTAGTAGCTGCTGTAATGCATTACTTCAAGAGGCTCGGCAAGTATTGGTTCTAACGCTTCCAACATTCCGGTTTCCATTCGCCACGCAATGTATTTTTCTTGATGCGCGCGAGACTCCCACTTTTCCCACATCATGATCTTGTCGGGATGATCTTGGTCAAGATACATCTCGAGAAGTAAGCAACCTTCAAAGGCCCGCGTTTCAACTTGGCTCGCAGGTAGTGACTCTGCAATCCCCTCACGCAGACCTGGCTTACAAGTCATAATCACAATTACTGTGTGCATATTTCCCCCTAGAAACAAACTCGACTATCGAGTTGTTAGAGACCCTAGTCGCCTTGATGCCGGCGTTTTTGATCGAGAATTCCAAACCTTTCAGATGGCAATTACATATATCTGCGTACGCTATTCAGATGACTCATATTGAAGCCAACGACGCGGCCATTGAAGCCATGCGCGCACTTGATCCACACGAATCAATCGTCATGTTGAACCTGTTGAAGTTTCGCGATGTGGCACTTGATGGCTTCGGTGTTGATGGCATGACCGGTGGCCAAGCGTTCCGTCGGTACGGCGAACTGAACGATGCTGAGGACGTGAAGTTTGGAAGCGAACCAATTTGGATGGGGCTCGCAAAGAACACAGTCATTGGAGATGAAGATTGGGATCTGGCGATTCTTGTGCGCTACCCCACTCGCCAGCATTTCATCGACAAGTTAGATAACGCGAAGTACCGCGAAATTTCAAAGGTTCGTCATGCAGCGTTGCTTGACAGTCGCTTAGTTGAGTTGTCTCAACTAATTCCTGCTATCTGACTACACAGCGACCGTGAGCGCGTCGTACTCGTACACCCAGTCGAGAATTGACATTCCCGGTGGGCTGATTGAGAAAATCATGTCTCGGTCTTTTTGTTCTTGGCCGTCAACCATATGAAATAGATCTCTATTCATCAACGCTGATGTTTGTACCTGTGCCGTGCGACCCTTACGTGCATCTTCGTATCTACGTAATGCACTAGGTGCATCGCTGGTGTTCACATCTGA
>WLSJ01000033.1 GCA_009705865.1 Actinomycetota bacterium
CATCCAGTACAACTTTCAACGTAGGTGTTTTTAACGGAAATAGTCAACAAACATCCGTTCAGGTTGTAGCTGAAAGCAAGAATCCATCATTCTTTAATCTGGTTGTAGATAATTTCCATTTCTCTGCACCTAAAGTTGGAGTTATTGCGAAGGACAAGAAGGGATCTCGTGTAAAAAGTGTGCGGCTGCGCCCGTCAAAAACTATGAGTATTTCAAAAGTTTCTTCGGCTTCGGCATCGCATATTTCTTCCTGGTTCTTGATGTCGGGTAAATGTAAAATGCTAAAAAATGGTGGTTCAGTCAAGATGGCAAAATCAGGTAAGTGCAGATTGAATTTGAGTCGTTATAACACCAAGACAAAATCTGTGGTGCGAACTGTGATTGAATTGCGTCCCTAACTGCACGCTGGTTTAGTCAGATTCTTCGTCTTCGCCCGCAAGTTGTCGCAAGAACTGCATGCCAACTTCGCATGATTCATTTGCCGGGCACCACCTGCATTGAAAACCTGGGCGAACTTCTGGTTCGCGAGTCTTCAACACCAGATCTGCAATTAACAAAGTGCCCTGTGCGGTGCGACGAACGGCTGATTGCAACAAACCTTCTGTGACGTCTTCGTCGTCGAGGCGAGCTGAGTCAAGTGAATATGATGCGAGCCTGCGAGGCGCTTGACGACTACGCAGCGTTTCGATGAGTGCATAGAAACGCAAATCGTCGCGATGTGTGGGTGTGAGCCGGCCTGTTTTGAGATCGATGATGACTTTTCGTCCTGGCCCACCGAGCACTAAGTCCATGCGAGACGTAAACAGCACTGCGCCACCGAAAAGTGAATACGACGCTGAGTATTCGACCATGGGTCGCCATTGTGGTTTGACTGGTGGAAAGCATTCAAGGAAATTTGAAACAGCTCCGACAACTGCGCCACGTAATTCGGCAAGTTCGTGTGCTGGTAACGAGATAATAAAATCTGATGCACTTTCGCGAGGGTTTTCTGCCACGCTTGTGATGGCTGCATCAACAATTTCTGACGGAATGATGGGGCCTCGCCAGTTGAGCAATAACTCGATGCCTTTGTGCGCAATAGTGCCACGCACGGTGTTGATGTTCCATGCAAATTGTGCTTGTCGATTCAGCACGTGGTATTTCTCACAACCGTGAACAGTTGCAATGTGGTGCTTATTGACACGCAGAGGATTTTCTGGCGTGAATAAATCTTTAATAGGAGCGAGCGCTTCTACAAGTTGCTCTTCAATTGATTCAACAATGTCGATAGACAGCGGTTCCCAGTCAGTGGGAACGCCAAGTGCCGAAATGACGGCCTGTTGCAACGGGTTGAGTTCTGTATCCACGACGAAGTAACGATAGGTCGCGGGAGTGTCGCAGAAGGGGAGAGTGTGCCACACCCTTTTGGCAATATGTGTCCATGAGTCCATCGGCCACTACCAAGTTCACGGCAGCAGCCAGGGTGTTGGCCCAACGTGCTGCCGAACTCGATCTGGTGGTCCCGGGGTTTCGCAGCCCTCCTCGCATTGTGGGCGTTAACCGCAGTATCAGGCGTTCGCGTGATAGCGAAGGCGGCGTGGTCGCTGTGCGCTTGTCTGACAGGCCATTCACTGCAGCCGTCGGCGACATGATCGAAGGCGTGATCTTCATCAACCGGCTTGAACCCCCAGAAGCCGACAGGGCTCGCACCCAGTTATGGCGCACCATGTTGCAGTTCACAGTGGAAATTTCGAACGATGCATCAAATTCTCTCCGTGTCACACAGCACGACCACGCCACTACGCGCGTAGCCTAAATATGTTCTTGCCCGGATGGCGGAACAGGCAGACGCAGGGGGCTTAAACCCCCCGGAGGGCAACCTCTTGCGGGTTCGATTCCCGCTCCGGGCACCAGATCTTCGGAGGCACAATGCGTATTGAACGAATCAGAGTGGTGCGTGTTCCACTTGTGCTTGTTTCACCATTGCGTACATCTGACGGTGCCCATCAATCGCGATCAGCTGTTCTAGTGGAGATCACTGACTCAGATGGCTTTGTCGGGTGGGGTGAAAATGTGGCACCTACAGGTGTTCGGTACGTGGGTGAACATGCTGAAGCCTCGTTTGCGGCAATGACGCAGCTCTTGATTCCTGAACTTGTACAGCATGACGTCGCAGTTGCTGACTTGTTCACAGACGGTTGGTGGGGAATACAAGGCAATCATTTCGCAAAGCATGCGCTCGAATCCGCATTGTGGGACGTGCACGCCAGACGTCAAGAAAAGTCGCTAGCTGAAATATTGGGTGCAGTTGAAACCGAGATTCAAGTCGGTGTAGTTGTAGGAACGCATGATTCCATTGATGATGTTGTTGCCGAAGTGATGATGCGAGTTGAAGAAGGCTATGCGCGGGTGAAAGTAAAGATTGCGCCTGGGCATGACGTTGATGTTCTTGCAGCAGTGCGTGATGCAGTGGGTGTCGAATATGCCATTCAGGCCGACGCGAATGGTGCCTATGGTGCAGATGATATTGATTTGTTGTGTTCGCTTGACAAGTTCGCATTGCAATTCATCGAGCAACCGTTTGCAACTGATGATCTTGATTCTCACGCCGAACTGTTGCATAGGTCTGCAACATCGGTGTGTCTCGATGAATCGGTGAACTCAATGAGTGAATTATTGAATGCGCTAGATCGTGGTGCATGTGATGTTGTCAACATCAAACCATCGCGGGTTGGTGGTATTCGTGATGCAATTGCCATGCACGATGTTCTTGTTGATCGTGGCATTGATGCTTGGGTGGGAGGCATGCTCGAATCAGGCATTGGACGAGCATCATGTCTTGCCATTGCTGCCATGCCAGGGTTCACTTTGACGCCCGACTTGTCGGCGTCAGCCCGCTATTTCGCAACTGATATCACGACACCGTTTGTGCTGAATGAAGGCATGTTGAAGGTGCCAACAGGGTTCGGAATTGGTGTTGAACCCTTGCCTGAAGTGCTTGCCGGTGATGGCGTCGTAATTGAAACCTTGTTTCAGCACTGATTCGTGGCACGATTTCATCCATGAGTTCTTCAGATACGTTCAGCCTTGAAGCGATGCTGGCAGACCTCGACACCTTGGTGTCATGTGAATCTCCATCACGTGACATTGAACGTTTGCAGGCTCACGCACTGTTGTTGTCAGGACTTATGGAGCGCTTACTCGGTTCTGCGCCAACTCTGATTGAGTCTCCAGTCGGCCCACACGTTCACTGGCGCGGCGGTAATGACCCGAAGGTTCTTATCTTGGGCCACCACGACACAGTGCACCCTGCTGGCACGTTGGCACGGTTGCCATTTGCTCTGAGCGGTGGAAAAGCTACAGGACCAGGTGTCTTTGATATGAAGGCTGGCATTGTGCAGGCAATCTATGCAGTTGCATCATTGGCGGATTCTTCGCACGTTGAGATTTTGCTGAGTGCTGATGAAGAAATCGGCTCGCATGCATCACGCGCCCTAATTGAAGAACGTGCAATTGCATGTGGTGCTGTATTGGTTCTTGAACCAAGCGCAGATGGCGGTGCACTAAAGATTGGCCGCAAAGGAACTGGCACCATCACGTTGTCGATCGAAGGACGAGCATCTCATGCCGGACTTGAACCAGAAAAGGGCATTAACTCATTGGTGGAATTAGCAACATTGATTCCTCAGATAATTGCTATTGCTGATGATTCAATGGGCACCACTGTGACACCCACGCTTGCATCTGCAGGCACGGCAGACAATGTGGTGCCAGCGCTCACAACATGTGCAGTTGACGTGCGAGTTGCGGTGCCAAGTGAGAAGGCACGCGTTGAAGCAGCGTTTGCGGCTCTACGTTTGCAACACCCCGAAGCACGACTTGCTATTTCTGGACAAATTGGTCGGCCGCCAATGCACGAATCAGCTGCTGCCGGATTGTTTCCAGTTGCTGCGTCAGTGGCCAAAAGTATTGGTATCGGCACGCTCAATGGCGTTGTCGTTGGCGGCGGCTCTGACGGCAACTTCACTGCCGCAGTCGGAGTTGAAACTCTTGACGGTTTGGGCGCAGTGGGTGGCGGTGCACACGGCGACACAGAACATGTTGTTGTAGACACAATGCCGCAACGTGCAGCGTTGTTAGCTGGCCTTTGTCAGGAATTGTCTTCGATGGCCAAGAGGCCACCGCTTGGCAACGTGCCAGCACCGCGATAAACCTGCAACTTTGCACGGCTGTCGTCGATATCTAAATTGCGCATGGTGAGTTGACCAATACGGTCAAGCGGACCAAACGCTGAATCTTCTACTCGTTCCATACTGAGACGGTCAGGCGCATATGTGAGGTTCGGGCTAATGGTGTCAAGAATGCTGTAGTCGTCACCACGGCGCAAGCGCACAGTGACTTCACCGGTGATAGCAGTACCGACCCAACGCATGAGTGGCTCACGCAACATCAGTGACTGTGGATCAAACCAGCGACCTTCGTACAGCAAGCGCCCAAGACGACGCCCCATAGTGCGGTAATTCTCAAGTGTTGCTTCGTTGTGAATACCAGTGGCAAGACGTTCATAGGCAATATGCAACAAAGCAAGGCCTGGTGATTCGTAAATACCGCGGCTCTTCGCTTCGATGATGCGGTTTTCTATTTGGTCGCTCATGCCAAGACCGTGGCGGCCACCAATGGCGTTTGCTTCCAGAACAAGATCTACCTGAGATGTGAATTCTTTACCGTTGATTGCAACGGGGAAACCTTCGTGAAAACGAATAGATACAACTTCTGATGCAATAGCAATGCTTTCGTCCCAATGGGCGACACCCATAATTGGTTCGACAAGTTCCATTCCGTTGTTCAGTTCTTCCAACAATTTTGCTTCGTGTGTCGCACCCCAAATGTTTGAGTCTGTTGAATATGCTTTTTCCTTCGATGCCTTGTATGGCAATTTGCGCGCAGTGAGAAATTCGCTCATCTCAGTACGTCCGCCCATCTCGTCAACAAAGGTGGGGTCAAGCCATGGCTTGTAAATGCGCAATGCAGGGTTCACCATGAGGCCATAGCGATAGAAACGTTCGATGTCGTTGCCTTTATATGTGCTGCCGTCACCCCAGATGTCAACAGAATCTTGTCGCATTGCGCGCACCAACAATGTGCCAGTTACGGCGCGTCCTAACGGAGTGGTATTGAAATACGTTTTTCCTGCAGTCGTAATGTGGAACGCTCCGCACTGCAATGCAATGAGACCTTCATGAACAAGTTCTTCGCGGCAGTCAATAAGGCGCGCAATTTCTGCACCGTATTCTTTAGCTCTGTCGGGAATGCCTGATAGATCAGTTTCGTCTGGCTGCCCAAGGTCTGCAGTGTAGGCACAGGGGATTGCGCCTTTTTCGCGCATCCATGCAACAGCGGCTGATGTATCTAGACCACCAGAAAAGGCAATTCCGACGCGTTCGCCGGCGGGGAGAGTGGTGAGTACCTTTGACATTCCCTTAACGGTAGTGGCGCATGACCATGACTACAGCGATGGATTCCATGAGTGCTGCGATTCCTATGACTACAACAGCGAGTGCGATAGCGGGGGTGGAGGAAATATCGACCAGTCCAATTGCAATAACACCGACAGAGCAGACCCAACTGGTGGTCACCATGCGATGCGGAAAGCGCAACGTGGTGATGATGGGAAGGGCAACGAGACAGATGGGAACTATGAGCCACAGTGGTGAGGCGGGTTGAGAGGTGGGGCCAAGCCACCAGATGGGTCGACCAATAGTGCGGCTCGAGATAGCAACGGCAAGCAATGATCCGACTACTCCAGACCACGTAAGAGCAGAAAGGGTGCGCCAACCATCGCTTGGAACTTGCTTCTCAGGTGTGGGCGGCGCGGAGAAATCCATAGGAGCCACCGTACACAGCCTGGACGCGTAAGAAGTGACACTGGTGGTTAGCCTGCAGGCGTATGGAAAAGTCGCCATTCAAAAAGTTGTCCATCTTTTTCCCGATGTGGAATGAACAGGACTACATCGAGCGCGCAATTGATGCCGCACGTGAAGAATGCGAAGACCTGATGTCGCAAGGCGATATTGCTGACTACGAAATGATCGTCATCGATGATGCGTCAACTGATAACACTTTTGAAATTGCACAACGTTTAGCTACAGAAGATCCTCGTGTCAAAGTTGTGCATCATCCAGAGAATCGCAAATTGGGTGGTTCCATGAAGTCTGGGTATGCGGCAGCTACCGGCGATCTTGTTCTGTATACAGATGCAGACTTGCCGTTCGACATGCATGATGTCCATAAAGCGATGCGTCTACTTCGTTATTACAACGCCGATGTGGTGAGCGCATACAGGTTCGACCGAACCGGTGAAGGATATGTGCGTACGGTGTATTCCTTTTTCTACAACATAATGGTGCGGGTGTTGTTCGGCGTTCGCATGCGCGATATCAACTTTGCATTCAAATTGTGTCGTACACGAATTTTTGACCATGTGGATTTGAAAAGCGAGGGCTCGTTCATTGATGCAGAACTTGTCGTCAAGGCACAGAAGTTTGGTTATTCCGTTATCCAATTCGGGGTGGACTATTTCCCCCGTACCCGTGGGGTCTCCACGTTGTCGTCCCCGTCAGTCATCGTGAAGATATTGCGGGAAGCGCGCCAACTCCGTCGTGAAATCAGGGACATTTCGCCCGTTGTGTAGCCCGAAGGCCGACGCGCCAGATGCGTTGGTAGCGTTTCAGTGCTGTGACTGAACCACTTGAGCCCGAGATTGCATTGCCCGTGCCCCAGTCATGGTGGGCGAGATGGCGCCAGGCAATAGTCATGTCTGTGATTTTTGTACTTGTCGGAACCGGAATTGCAGTGTCTCAAAGCAACAAGAGTGCGCCAGTGACTACAACAACAGTTTCCACGACTCCAGGTTTTTGCCCATCTGATGCACCGATCACTTGCTACACACTTTCTCGAACAATTCGCGACGGGATGAAAGGCGAAGACGTTCGCCGTATTCAACAACGTCTCAAAGATCTACATTTTGATCCGGGCGTCATTGACGGAATATTTGGTGGCGACACTCTCATGGCAGTCTGGGCGTTTCAAGCTCTGGTACAAAAAATGACCCGCGATACGTTGGTTGATTTTGTGACACCCGTTCTGTGGGATTCAATGCGTGGAGAAGTGACAATCACGCCACGTCGTCAACCTGGAACCCCTAATCACGTTGAGGTGTATCTACCAGAGCAGGTAATGGCTGTCTTTAAGGGAACGCAACTTCTCCTTGTGTCGCATATTTCTACTGGCACTGGCCAGAAGTGGTGTGAAGAAGTGACTATCGACCCGGGCGAAGAAGGCAACAAGGGTAAGGAGCCTATTAAAGATGGTGTGTGTGGAGAAGCCATCACCCCTGGTGGCATTTACTATTTCTATAACCGCAAACTGGGGCTACGTGAAAGCAAGTTAGGCACCATGTGGAACCCCGTGTACTTCAACGTTGGTATTGCAATTCATGGCGCGATGATGGTGCCTAAAGAACCTGCGTCACATGGTTGCGTGCGAATACCTATTTTTATTTCCAATTATTTCCCAGCGTTGGTGAAATACAACGACCGAGTGTATGTGTTCGATGGTGTCAAAGAACCTGAAGATTACGGCTCGATAGCTCCGCCTTGGGACAAAAAGGATCCGAACTACACCACTACGACTTCAAGTACATCGACTTCTACAGTGCCAAGCACTTCGGTCCCTAAGACAACTGTTCCTAAAACAACTGTGCCAAAAACGACAGTTGTTCCGAGCACTGTTCCGGCAACTGTTCCTGGTTAAGAAGCAGTTGTAACAGTAATTGCACACTGCAGAACGTCTGCAAGTAATGATGTTCGCTGTTGAGTGGCGTATAAATTCAAATCGAGGTCCTCTTGTGAGTCGCTAGAAATAGCAATCTCTAAGGATTTGTTTGTCTGGGACAGCGACACTGAAGAAGTTCGTCCATCGTGTGTTCGATCAAGTCCGATGGCGATTCGCAAAATGGCAGACAGTGTGCGAACAGTGTTCTGGTCGGTTTCTGAAAGCTCACCAAAAGCTGCATGTTGAGTTTTTGGTTCGCTCTTTCTGTGGTATCTAGCAATTTGTGCAATCAGCTCGATCTCGTGATCAGTGAATCCCACCAGTTCAGCATTGCGCACTATGTAATAGGTGTGAAGATGGTGCTTTGCGTGTGAAACCACAAGTCCGACGTTTGCAAGTACGGCTGCAGCTTCTAGATACAAACGATGGTGAATATCGAGTTCGTAGAAGTTCGACAGTTCATCAAAAAGCATGCACGAGAGGCGAGAGACGTTCAGGCTGTGAGATGGATCATCATCGCAGCGTTCAGCTAATTTTCTGGCGCTGTTGATTGCCACATTGTGTAGATCTTTGTCGATATCGGGGTTTAGCCGTCGCGCAGCATCGAGAAGAACGCCTTCGCGTAGTGCATAGTCGCAATAAACAAAAGCAGTAACTGAAAAAGCCTCTGAGAGTGAGTTCAGAATGAGGGCACCGGCGAGAATAATGTCAGCGCGGTCTGCATCAAGTCCGTCAAGTTTTGCCCGTTCTTCGATTGATGAGTTCGCAATCATTGCAGTGACTTGATGCAATTCTTTGGAGGTAAAAGTGATTCCATTCATTGACCGTGGTGATTCGTCATGGGTCAGCATCCAACACATGCGAGCAAGTGTTTCTCCCGTGCCTGATGAGACAACGG
Organism: Actinomycetota bacterium; assembly: GCA_009705865.1. Lineage (GTDB taxonomy): Bacteria > Actinomycetota > Acidimicrobiia > Acidimicrobiales > Ilumatobacteraceae > UBA2093. Next base: position 8,711 of record WLSJ01000033.1, read on the forward strand.
CAACTTGATGACCAAGTTTGAGGACCTCGCGTCGAACTGGTTCCACTGTCGACAAAACAAATTTTGTGCAAGAAGACACTGATGCTGGGTGAGTCGAGCCGTGAGGGAAGAACCGATTAGAGAGACGCACAGCTCCCAGTTTGAAACTTCGAACGAACAGTTCTTCGAGATGATCAAAGATGACGACCTCGGTTGAGCCACCTCCGATGTCAATGAGCATCGAACGTTTATCTGACAACGGAAGTGCTTGCAGTACTCCGAGATGAATGAGTCGAGCTTCTTCAACTCCGGAAATAACTTCGATGTCTATTCCGGCTTCCACGGATACACGATCTACAAATTCAGAAGAGTTCTTTGCTTCACGTACTGCGCTAGTTGCAACGGCAAACACGCTTGCCCTGTGAGCGTCGGCAACGCGTCTCATATGGCTCAGGGCTTCTACCCCTCGGTCCATGGCCTCTGGGCTGAGTAATTTCATGTCTCCGCCACCTTCTCCGAGGCGGGTGGTGTCTTTTTCTCGCGTGATGACTTCGAAACCAGATTCACCGACTTTGGCAATCACCATATGGATGCTGTTTGTGCCGATATCAATTGCTGCGATGATGCGAGATGAAAAATTCATAATGTGACAAAAGCCCGAATGGCTAAAACTAGCGTCACATATTCCACCGCAGTATTGTAACTGGAATGTCAAACGCCATACCTACTGTTCTTACAGATCTTGTTCCGATGCCACGTATTTTTGAAAAGGCACTGGCGAGAGATGCCGTCCTCGTGCTCGGGGGTGCGTTGTTCACTGCGCTGTGTGCCCAAATAGTTATTCACTTGGGGTTCACTCCAGTTCCTATCACCGGACAAACATTCGCAGTATTGACAGTTGGTGGAGTGCTGGGTTCTCGTCGCGCCGTTGCAAGCCAGGCTTTGTACTGGGCGCTTGGTGCAATCGGATTACCGTTCTATGCAAATGCATCTGGTGGTTGGAGCCGCGCAACCGGATCAACTCTCGGTTACTTTTTTGGCTTCGTGTTAGCAGCAGGCATTGTTGGTTGGTATGCCGACAACAAGAATGATCGCAACATTGTTTCGTCTCTGTCAGCGATGGCATTAGGGACAGCAATCATTTATTTTTGCGGTGCAATGTGGCTGGCTCATTCAATAGGTGTCCCAGTTGCCAGCGGAGAATCAAATGCAATCTCACTTGGGGTTGCTCCCTTTCTTGCAGGGGATGCCGTGAAGATGCTCCTCGCTGCGCTGGTGACGCCAGTTGGCTGGGCGTTGTATTACGCAAAGCCCCGCTAATTGCGCTTCTAATTTTCTGAGCCATACTTACCTATGGCCGAACTTTCGAAAATGACCTCCCTCGAGGGCAGTCGCAAGCGCGGACGGCCTGCAGATACTGATTCCACAGATACGCGCGACCGAATTATCGTTTGCGCACGAGAACGGTTTGCAGCTGAAGGGTTTGAAGGCACGACGAATCGGGAAATAGCCGATACTGCGAACGTTTCAAGCGCGGCTTTGTATCACTACTTTCCTTCGAAGGCAGATATCTATATTGCGGTGTGTGATTCAATCACTGACATTTTTGTAGATGTCTTTGCCAGAGTGATGACGTCTGAGTCCACACTCGAAGGGCGATTGATCTGTTTGTTCGGCGAAGTGAGAGATCTTGGTGCTTCTGCGCCATCAACAGTTGGGTTTATTACCGGAATCTCAGCAGTGGTGCGAAAGCATCCTGAAGTTTCAAAAGGCACAGATGTGTTCGGCAAAGAATTTGCCCGCAATATTGTTCACCTCATCTCAACGGCGCAAGAAACAGAACACATCTTGCGCGATACGACTGTGCAGTCTTTTGCTGATCTGGTTTCATCTGTTTTGGGTGGATTAGGGAGATTAAGTGCTCGCGGAGACCAGTCCCGCCATGTTGCCGTGGCTGATTCTTTCTTAAGACTCATTCATACAGCCGCCCAGAAGTAAGTTGGCATCATGGAAGCTGACGTATTTCATTCACTGATGAACCTGACGCAGGGTGTTGCTCCATTGGCTGACTTGTTTCGCGCTGACCCCTCCCGCGCGCAGTGGTTGACCATCGATGCGTGTGGCATTCATGCAGATTTCTCGCGTCAGCGAATTTCCAAACCTCTACGTGATGCTCTAATCCATTCCGCTGAAGTCATGGATGTTCAAGGGTCAATGAAGAAGATGGCAAATGGCGATGTTCTTAACATCACCGAACAACGTTCGGTGGGGCACATGGCTTTGCGTAGTTCAGCCGCTTCATCGTCGTTTGCAAAGCAAGCTTTGGGGCAGTTAGTACGAGCACAGAAATTGGCTGATGACATTCGAAGCGGGGCGGATTGCGGATCAACGAAACAGCAATTTGCAACGGTCATCAATATTGGTATTGGCGGAAGTGACCTTGGTCCTGCGATGGTGGTAAAGGCGCTACGTGCGTTTGGAAGTGGTCCCGAAGTCAGATTTGTTTCAAATGTAGATGCTGCTGATCTTGATGATGCATTACGTGGGGCAAATCCGGAGTCAACTTTATTTGTCATTTCATCTAAGACATTTACAACTCTTGAAACAATGCATAACGCTGAACGGGCGCGAGAGTGGATATCTGCATCAGTGCCGAATTGGTCGCAACATTTCGTAGCTGCCACAGCCCATGCCGAGGCGGCGCTGAAATGGGGAATTCAGAAAAATCGTTGCCTTGAATTTTTTGATTGGGTAGGAGGCAGATTCTCCGTTTCGTCCGTCATTGGTTTTCCGGTCATGTGCGCAATCGGCAGTGGTCAATTTGCTGAATTTCTTGAAGGCATGGCGGACATGGACCAACACGTTGTAAGTGCGCCTCCTAATGTCAACTTGCCATTAATGCATGCCGTGATCTGGTGGATGAATAGCGCGCTTCACGGTTTCCCAACTGTTGCTGTTATTCCCTATAGTCACGATTTGTCACGACTGCCCGCTTTTCTCCAACAACTGGTGATGGAAAGCAACGGAAAATCGGTGGGAGTAGATGGTCGCTCTGTTCTTGGAGGCACAAGTCCAGTGGTGTGGGGTGAAGCCGGAACAAATGGTCAGCACGCCTTTTTCCAGATGTTGCACCAGGGGACTCAAGTGGTTCCTGTTGAGTTTGTGACAGCGGCTGCTTCGCTCGGTACTGATAACGAAGCTCATGATTTACTGTTTGCCAATCTGATAGCGCAATCTGAAGCCCTAGCAATTGGTCGAGCACATGCTGAACCTCATAAGTCATTTGAAGGAAATCGTCCGAGCAGTGTGATTGTTGTGGACGATCTAAATCCCCGACGCCTTGGTTCCCTTATCGCGATGTATGAACATTCAACAGCTATTCAAGGATGGCTAATGGGCATCAATAGCTTTGACCAATGGGGAGTGGAATTAGGTAAAGAATTAGCCATTGACACTGCGTCAGCAATCGCTGCGGGGTCGCACCGTGATGAGCAAACCATGACACACCCTCTGCTGAATTGGTATATCAAATTTCGTAAGAACCTGTCACGAAACTAAAGGCAAAAAGGGATAACCTGCCTGCAATGGCAAGCGCGTCTTCGAAACTCATCGTGAATTCCGCAGAGCGAATGCTGAATCTCGTTGCTTTGCTCACCGAGTCAAATCGTCCACTGACCCTGGAAGATATTGGCAATTACATGGTGAATCAGTACCCGGAAAAAGCCGAAGCACGGCGAACAGCGTTTGAGCGCGACAAGAAATCTCTTCGCAAACTTGGTGTACCCATCACGATGCAAGTACTCGGCGGAAACGATGCTGGTAAGACCGCATATTCCATTGATCGTGCCGAATACAAACTCATCAACTTTGATCTCACTGAAGATGAATTATCGGCGTTGCAGCAAGCAGCTGTATTAGTTCAAATCGATACGCAATGGGGCAAGCAGGCCGTTCAGTGGCTTGGTGGCGACATTATTGATTCCCCTTCACCAACTGTTGCTCATGTTGATGCTCGGTCACAAGAACTGCCACAGTTGTGGTTAGCAATTGCAAAAAACTGTGTCCTCAATTTTTCGTACCGTGGACGAGTTCGCAATGTTCATCCGTATGGCCTTATTTCTCGGAACGGATTTTGGTATCTCATTGCTTTTGATACGGAAAAGTCGTCTCAAGTCACGTATCGGGTTGATCGGTTTGAGGGCAGTGCAACAGTGGGTGCGCCGGGAGCTTTTGTTCGGCCGTCAGATTTTGAACTTGAAAATGCATTCGAACGTGATGCAAAAGAGTTTCCGGGAGTAGTTAATGAACTAGCTGTGGTTCGACTTGATCGCCGTATCGCCCCTGGTGTTGTTCGCGAATTAGGTGAAGACGTTGTGGTTGCTACGCGTTCAGATGGCTCAGTCGAAGTTGAAGTGTCGTGTGGGAATAGGGTCGCGTTTCGCTCGTGGCTCTATGCAATGGTTGATCGTGCAGAAGTAATTTCGCCAGAATCGGTGCGAAATGAAATCATCGCTGATCTCGAACGCTTGGCAGGGGGCACTTCATGAGCGCAAAACGAGGCCCTCGCTCTTCAGAGATTCGTGTCAGTGGTTTATTGCGAATGTTGCCGTGGCTCATGAAACACGAGCGTGTATCTGTGGCCAGCATGGCTGCACAGTTTGATATGTCAGAGTCGGATCTGATTGAAGATATTGAAATGGCGTCAATGTGCGGAGTTCCTCCGTATACGCCTTTTGAACTGACTGATATCTACATCGATGAGGGATACATCTTTGTTGGCGCCAATAAGCGGTTTGAACGCAACTTGGAATTGACATCTTCAGAAGCGTTCGGCTTGAGTCTCATGGCTGCAGCAGCGAGGGAACTACCTGGCTTCAATCGGGGCAAAGAACTCAAGAGTGCTGTCAAGAAGCTGCGTAAAGTTCTGGGCGAAGGAATCGTAGATGTCGACATTGAATCACCAGTGTTTTTGCCAATTGTTACCGATGCAGCTTCAACAGGTCAGCGACTGAGAATTACTTATTGGACTCCGGCACGTAATGAAGTGTCTGAACGCACGGTGACCGTACGAACAGTATTTGTTGATCGTGGACATTGGTACATACAAGCAGACGATGATGCGTCGAATGATTCTCGGCATTTCCGAGTTGATCGTATTCGTTCGGTGACGCCATTAGATGAGTTCGTGTCGGTGTCCAATATCGCCGTACAAATTCCTACCTGGTTTTCTGATGCATCTGGAAGCGTGGTAGTTACCGCTGAAGTTGCAGCATCTGCGGCTTGGGTGGTGGAAACGTATCCGTGCACTGTGCGTGAAGAGCGCCCTGATGGTTCATTCGTGATTGACATTGTTGTCAACAGTGAACATTGGCTGGGCCGCTTACTGCTGCGTGCTGAAGGGTCTATTCGAGTTGTGTCTCCGCCAGAATTAGCAACGCTTCAAGCGCGCACGGCTGAAAGTGTATTAGCCCGTTATCGGGCGAACAGTTCTGCCACCTGATC
>WLSJ01000034.1 GCA_009705865.1 Actinomycetota bacterium
GGAACTGAAAAGCCCATCGTGCCAAGTCCACCTGAGTTCACCCAGGTATACGGCTCGTTGAATTTCCAGAACAAGCTTGTCCACATTTGATGCTGACCAACACCGCTAACAACAATGGTGCCGTCTGGTGCTGCATCACGCAGTTTTTCCAAGCAGAACTGTGGCTTCAAACGCTCGCCTGGTTCTGACTGGTCATATGCAACCGGGAACTTTTCACGCCAACCACTGACTTTGCTGCGCCATGCAACAATGTCAGTCTGCTTCGTGCCTTCCGCAAGAAGTTCTTGAACAGACTTCAGAATTTCTTCTACAACAATGCGGCAGTCACCAACGATGGGTACATCAGGCTTACGTACTTTGCCTTGTTCTGCTGGGTCAATGTCAACGTGAATGACCTTTGCATCTGGAGCAAACGTAGAAACTTTTCCGGTCACACGGTCATCGAAACGTGCACCGAAGTTAATAAGTAAATCGCTCTTTTGCATTGCGGTAATTGCGGTCGCATTTCCGTGCATACCTGGCATGCCAAGACACAGCGGATGATTATCAGGGAACGCTCCACGCGCCATCAGAGTTGTAACAACCGGAATTTGCAATAGTTCTGCAAGTTCACGAACAACGTCTGCTGCGCGAGCTTTCAGTACGCCACCACCGATGTACAACAACGGCTTTTCAGCAGCGAGAATTAGCTTTGCTGCTTCCTTGATCATCTTTGGATGACCTTTTGTTATTGGCTTGTATCCGGGCAACGACGCAATCACTTCTTCATCAGTTGGCCATGTCCATGTCATGGTGTTTTGCAAAACGTCCTTTGGAACGTCGATCAAAACAGGACCAGGACGACCTGTTGTTGCAATATGAAATGCCTGACGAACTGCCATCGGAATGTCATCGGGATGCATGATGAGTTCGTTGTGCTTTGTGACGCTGCGAGTAATGCCAACGGTGTCGCATTCTTGGAATGCATCTGTACCAATAGCTGTGGTTGGCACTTGGCCAGTGATGCAGACCATCGGAATGGAGTCCATGAATGCATCGCACAATGGGGTGACCATGTTTGTTGCAGCAGGACCGCTAGTCACCATTGCAACGCCGGGACGACCTGTGACATGGGCATAACCCTGCGCCATGTGGCCTGCACCTTGTTCATGTCGAACAAGGATGTGTCTGATGCTGGACTTCAGCAACGGGTCGTATGCAGGCAGAATGCATCCGCCTGGCAGACCAAACATGATCTCCACGTTTTCCATCTCCAGAGAACGAATGAGTGCTTCGGCTCCTGTGAGTGTCTCTTTATTCGACATCGTGTGTCTCCTAGTTGTTATCGATTGTTATGAACTTGTGCTGAGAAATGAAAAAACCACCCGAATGGGTGGTTTTTAGCGCGTTCGGCAATTTGCCGACGCGCTACAGAACTACTACGACGAGTGCTGAGGTATGAATCTCGGTTGTCATTGGAATCAGTCTGCCACCAGTTCGTACGGCTTCGCAACCCCCAATAGTTCAGTGGGGCGAATGAAGCCCACCGCTGTCAAAACCCCCAAGACAAGCAGAAACACGGTGACCCCGGCATTGGCTTTGACAGCCGCCAACGGGTCACCCGATACCAGGAAAAGACCAGCTCGAGTTCCCCCACAGCTAGGGCAGGCAATTCCGGTGACACGAAACAACGGACACAGGCTTGGCTGATGGTTGAGTCTCTCAGCCACCCACCGTGAAGCAGGGCTGGCAAGAACCACCCCCACACACGCCAAAAAAGTGGTCTTAGGCCTCACGTACCACCGTGGTCTTTGAGATGTAGTCCCACACGCCCTGTCGACCTGGCACCACCAAAATCAGAATTGCACCAACCAATGTGGTGAGGCCACTGGTAACAGTGCTGAGAATTATTTTGCCCAAGACTTCGCGCAACAACATTTGCGTCATGGTCGCTGGTGCCCCTGTGTTGATGTCGACAATCTTGAGGTTCAACATTTTCTTAGCTGGCGATGTGGACTGTTGCCACAACACGATGTCCCAAATGAGCCAACCGATTCCACATGTAACGATAAAGAGCAACCCATCGAGCACGGTGGCCCACAACCGAATGCCATTGCCACACGGCACAACTCCGGTGCCTGAAGAGCCCGAACCATTTGATGGCGGTGGAGGTGGTGGAGTGGAAAATGGATCAGACATAGATGTCTCCTTGTTTGCGCTGTCAAGAATGGAGCGTGTTACGTAGACAATAGGTCACCACCGCATAGCGTCAGAGCCGAACAAGGTAGGAAACCCCCATGAAATTTGCACGCACTCCCGATGATCGCTTTAACAATCTCCCTGATTGGCCGTATGCGCCTGTGTACACAGATGTTTCTGCAGGAGACGGAACATCAGACACATTGCGTGTTGCGCATTATGACGGTGGTCCAAAAGATGCAAAAACAACTGTGTTGTTAATGCATGGTGAACCAAGTTGGTCATTTCTGTATCGCAAGATGATGGCGTTGCACATTGCTGCAGGTCATCGCGTTATTGCACCAGACCTCATCGGCTTTGGCCGCAGTGACAAACCGTTGGACACCAGCGAATACACATATGAACGTCACATTGCATGGATGAACGAGTGGCTAAACAAAAACGATTTCCGTGGAATGACTTTCATTGGTCAAGACTGGGGCGGCCTTGTCGGCTTACGAGTAGTGACCGCAAACGTTGACCGATTTGATCGAATCTGCATTGCTAATACCGGATTACCTACATATGGCCGCGAACCAACTGCTGCATTTCGCGATTGGCAGAAGTTTTCAAAAGAAGTACCAGTGTTTGAAGTAGGAAAAATGATTAGTCGCGGATCGCTGTCAAAGTTGTCTCCGGAAGTAATCGCCGCGTATGACGCACCATTTCCTGATGAGTCATATAAGGCTGCTGCTCGCATCTTTCCGTCGCTCTACCCCGACGGCGAAGATCACCCGTCGAACATCGCAAACAAAATTGCATGGGACGTACTGCGTTCGTGGACAAAACCATTCCTCACTGCGTTCAGCGACAGCGACCCCATCACCAGTGGTAGCGACAAGTACTTTCAACGCGAGGTTCCCGGTGCGACCGGCCAAGCACACACCACCATCATTGGTGGCGGGCACTTTCTACAGGAAGACAAAGGCGAAGAATTCGCAGCCATCGTGAACGCATTCATTGCCGCCAACCCCACTTAAAGCCACAACTTCTATATACGGCAACGATTTAGACCCCGTAACCGAGGTGCGGTGGCTCAGGTCGCCTAGCCTGAATACATGTCTGAACCCCGTACTATTGCCCCCGCCGAAGGAAAGCTTGGTGTTCTCACCGTTGGCCTCGGCGCAGTTGCATCCACTCTCATTGCCGGCGTCGAGCTCACAAAGCGCGGCCAAGGATCCCCTATTGGGTCGATGACCCAAATGGGCACCATCCGGCTTGGCAAGCGCACCGAAAAGCGCACGCCAATCGTGAAGGACTTTGTTCCGCTCGCAAAACTCGACGACATCGTGTGGGGTGCATGGGACGTGTTCCCCGACGACGCCTACGTTGCTGCATCACGTGCTGGAGTTCTTGAACAAGGCAAGCACATCGAAGCAATTTCTGATGTCTTGCGCGACATTCGCCCGATGAAGGCTGCGTTCATTCGCAAATATGCTCGCAACCTTGATGGTGAACACATTATGGATACGCCGAGCCGTCGCGAGATGCTCAACACCATTCGCGCTGACATCAACCGCTTCCGCGATGAAAAGAAGATTGACCGCTTGGTCATGATCTGGTGTGCAAGTACCGAGATCTACATCGAGCCAGGACCACAGCACGCAACAGTGGAAGCATTCGAAAAGGCAATCGACGCCAACGACGAAATGATTGCTCCGTCAATGTTGTACGCATACGCAGCGATTCTTGAAAAGGTTCCGTTTGCTAATGGTTCACCAAACCTTGCTGTTGACATGCCATTCCTTCGTCAACTTGCAACCGATACCAATGTTGCAATTTCTGGAAAAGACTTCAAGACAGGTCAAACGCTGATGAAAACAGTGTTGGCTCCAATGTTGAAGGCTCGTCAACTTGGTCTCGCCGGTTGGTACAGCACAAACATTCTTGGCAACCGTGACGGCGAGGTGCTTGATGCACCTGAAAACTTCAAGACAAAAGAAGAATCAAAACTTGGCGTGTTGGAAGACATTCTTGACCCAGCAAACAACCAAGAGCTCTACGGCAATGTGTTTCACAAAGTCAGCATCAACTACTACCCGCCACGTGGTGACAACAAAGAAGGCTGGGACAACATCGACATCTTTGGTTGGATGGGTTACCCCATGCAGATCAAGGTTGACTTCTTGTGCCGTGACTCGATCCTTGCGGCTCCCCTTGCACTTGACCTCATCTTGTTCTCAGACCTTGCGCAGCGTGCAGGTCTTGGTGGCATCCAGGAATGGTTGTCGTTCTATTACAAGAGCCCACAGGTTGCACCTGGACTTCATGCCGAGCACGACTTGTTCGTACAGCTTGAAAAACTGCACAACACATTGCGTTGGCTAATGAACGAAGATCAAATCACGCACCTTGGTCGTGAATACTACGACGACGTTGATTAATCAACCATGAGTCGTACAGCGCTACGGGCATTTGCATTCGACGCGTTATGCGTTCTACTGATGGTGGTCATCGGAACACGTAATCACAAAACAGATACAGGCCTCTCTGGCATTTTGTTTGTTGCAGCACCGTTCTGGATTGCAACTGCAGTTGCTCATCTTGCGCCACAGCTGCAGCGAACAAAAGTGGAAGCCCACGTCGTAGCTGTGTGGGGATACACAGTGTTAATGGGAATGTTGCTGAGAAACCTCGTGTTTGATCGAGGCACGGCACCAGCATTCATCATTGTTGCAACAGTGTTTTTAGGTATCACTATGTTTGGCTGGCGCGCACTTCTTGCACGCCGCGCAACTACATAGTTGGGTTTGTGATGGCGCCTGTTTCGGCACCTTGCACCAGCTTGGCAAACTTTGCCAGTACACCAGTTGTGTAACGAGGTGGGTTTGGAACCCAGCCCTTACGACGCTTCTTCATCTCTTTTTCACTGACTAAAAGGTCAAGAGACTTTGTCGGTACGTCAACACGAATCAGGTCGCCCTCGCGCACGAATGCAATAGGGCCGCCATCAGTTGCTTCAGGTGCAACGTGTCCGATACAGAAACCCCACGTGCCGCCAGAGAAACGACCATCAGTAATGAGTGCCACTGTTGAACCAAGACCTGCACCTTTCAGAGCGCCAGTGATAGCGAGCATCTCACGCATACCTGGCCCACCCTTCGGGCCTTCATAACGAATCACGATGACATCACCATGATTTATGGTGCCGGTCATGATTGCATTCATTGCGCCGTCTTCGCCGTCGAACACGCGCGCTGGACCTTCGAATTGCATCTGCTCTTTGCTGAGGCCAGCAACTTTGACAACCGAACCCTTTGGCGCAAGTGAGCCAGTGAGAATGTTGATGCCACCTTCAGTGTGAATCGGATTACTGAGCGGATGAATTACATCACCATCTGGTGCAGGTGGATTGATCTCTGCCAAGTTCTCTGCCATGGTTTTTCCGGTGCACGTCATGACGTCACCATGCAACAAACCAGCATCAAGAAGATGCTTCATGAGAACGGGTACACCACCAATGCGGTGAATGTCTGACATGTGGTACTTGCCGCCTGGCTTTGTGTCCGCAATGTGCGGAACTTTGTCAGCGATTCTGTTGAAATCATCGAGGTCAAGTGCAACGCCTGCTTCGTTTGCAATCGCAAGAAGATGCAACACGGCATTGGTACTGCCACCGAATGCATTGGTAACAGCGATTGCGTTTTCAAAAGCCTTTTTTGTCATGATGTCGCGAGGGCGAATGCCGAGGCGCAACATATTCACCACTGCTTCACCTGCGCGATGCGCATCAACTTCGCGGCTTGTGTCAATAGCTGGTGCTGAGGCACTTCCGGGAAGGCTCATACCTAGTGCTTCAGCAATAGAAGACATGGTGTTTGCAGTGAACATTCCGCCACATGCGCCTTCACCAGGGCACGCAGCTTTTTCAATGTCTGTAAGTTCACCTTCAGTGATTGTGCCAGCAGCACATGCACCTACTGCCTCAAACACAGTGGTGATATCGATGTTGTTGCCTTTGTAGACACCTGGCATTGTTGATCCGTTGTACACAAAAACGCTGGCAAGGTTGAGGCGAGCTGCTGCCATGAGCATTGCAGGAATGCTCTTGTCGCAACCAGCAAGACCGACAAAGCCATCGAAACGTTCACCATGAACAACCGTTTCAACACTGTCTGTAATGACTTCGCGCGACACAAGTGATGCACGCATTCCTTCATGACCCATGCTGATTCCGTCAGACACGGTGATGGTGCCGAATTCCATTGGTACGCCACCGCCGGCACGAACTCCGGCTTTTGCCTGATCAGCAAGACGACGCAATGACATATTGCAAGGTGTGATTTCATTCCATGCAGATGCGATTCCGATTTGAGGCTTCACCCAGTCGTCATCACTCAGACCAACGGCACGCAACATGGCACGGGCTGCGGCTTTTTGAATACCGTCAGTAACGTCGCGACTGCGAGGTTTGATATCGATGGGGGTTCCGTCTGAGTTCAATGACATGACTCAACCGTAATGGCTGGACTATGACTTCTTAGAAGTCCGTAGGAAGAGCCAACCAACTGGCAACAAATAAGCGAAATACGCAATAACTCGAATGTTCTCGAATGCGTAATGCCAGCCAAAGAAGCCCTTCATGAAGTCATAGAAAGTGCCTTCGGCCCAAACACCTGACTTGATGTCCCACGCAGACGACACCAGCCACCCATCTTCAAAGCCAAGCAGTTCGCGATATTCATGGAAGAACTTGCCGAACAGGCCAGCAGCGAACAAGAGGAGCAATAACCCGGTGACTCGAAAGAAAAGGCCAAGATTCAATTTGTTGCCACCGACATAGACAAGGCGGCCGAGGATTGCTGCAACAACTAAACCAACAAGGCCACCGATCACCACGCTGACTCCACTGGTGGACGATGTTTCTGCTGACAGCAAGAACAAAACCGTTTCGAAGCCTTCGCGCAATACTGCAACAAACGCAATAACCATTAGCGCTCGCGTCGTTGTTGCCGCGTCTACCTGGCCGCGTAATTCAGCGCCAAGATTGCGGGCATTGCGCCCCATCCAAAAAATCATCCACGTCAAGACTGATGCAGCAAGGATTGCAATTGTTCCTTCAATGAACTGTTCTGCCTTGCCAGTGAATTCGCCAACAAAAATGTTGAATGCGATTCCGGACACCAGACACACAATGGCTGCAGCTCCACTACCTCGCCACACAGCACCTACTTCTGATGATCGGCCGCTCTTGACGAGATACGACACCAAAATGGCAAGCACCAGCGAGACCTCGAGGCCTTCGCGCAGTGTGATGAGAAAGCTTGCGCCCATGGAAACTCCTAGGTAGTTAGGTATACCTAATGTTAGGGGTGCCTATCACGGAAAGCAAGTCCGTGTAAGGATTTCCTTTGAGCCTACTTGCGGTCTGGCAAAGAAGCGAACCCAAACAGGTTGCTCGCCACTTTGCGCATCTGGATCTCTTCTGAGCCTTCTGTAATGCGGTACCGGCGGTGATGGCGATAGATGTGCTCGAACGGCATGTGACGGCTGTAACCGACTCCTCCGCATGTCTGCATCGCGCGGTCGGCAGCATCACAGGCCAACCGGTTGGCACGATAGTTACACATGGCAACTAAGTGCGTGACTTCCATGTGGTGCTTTTGGTCAAGCATGGTGGCCGTGTAACGAATGAGTTGGCGCAACATTGCAGCTTCAGTATGAAGTTCAACCAATGGGAACTGAATGCCCTGGTTGACGCTCAACTTCTTGCCCCATGTGATTCGCTCATTTGAATAACGCACTGCTTCATTGATGCAATATTGCGCTGCACCCAATGAAGATGCTGCTTGACGAATTCTGTTTTCATGAACGAAATGCTGTGCAAGTTCAAGACCCATTTCAGCAGGTCCAAACAATGCTTCAGGCCCGACACGAACATCAGTGAGACTGACTTCAGCGTGATCTGTAGGCATGTTAAATGTCCACCAGAAAAATTCAACCTTGAAACCAGGCGCATCGGTCGGCACCAAAAATGCAGTAATTCCCTTTGGGTCTCCTGCGTTTCCGCTGGTACGGGCAAAGATGATGTCGTGTGTGGCGTTATGAAGACCACTGTTCCAACGCTTCATACCGTTGATAACCCATTCGTCACCATCGCGAAATGCGGTGGTTTCCATGTACGTTGCATCACTGCCATGGTTTGGTTCGGTGAGCCCGAAAGCTAAACGCTTTGTACCGTCAAGAAAGCCAGGCATCCATTCCTTTATCTGCGCATCGGTACCGAAGTCTCGCATCATCAGAACTGTTGGAAAGTTGCCCACGATGCTTGATTCATTTTGCAGATCGTTGTGCAAGCCAAGACCTTTTTGTGCAAGATGCTCACGGATAATTGCCATCGTGATGCTGCTGGCACCTTGACCACCAAATTCTTTTGGCAATGCAAGACGTAACCAGCCGGCTTCGTCTGCTCGGCGACGCATTTCGCGCAACAACTGCTCCCAATCTTCACGAGGAACGCCATCATTTTCGAAATCAGTACGTGCCCATTCACGACGATGATCAAAGAATCGCTCATTGTCATCTTGCGCTTGTAACGGCTTGATTTCTTTTTCGATAAACGCATCGAGTTGATCAAGAATTTTTTGAATGTCGTCAGGTATTGCAAAGTCCATAGGCGAACAGTATCCACCTACCCGCGGGTGTCTATTAGTGAAGAGCACCCCTACACAAAGTTTTTCGGGGAGGCTTCGAATTAGCCGTGCCTACTGGGAAACAGCAGTCTGGTTAGGCAGATGGGCGACGTGACTGCATGATGGCAGTAACAATTTTGCCGTCTGCCTTGCCCTGTGAGGCTTTCATGACGCGGCCCACGATGGCACCCGATGCTTTTTCATCGCCGGCCATGTACTTGGCCCATGCGCCAGGATCAGCAGCAATTGCCTCATCAACCATGGCTTCAACAGCTGAGGTATCCATGGCTTCGAAGCCTTTTGCTGCTGCAATTGCTGCTGCATCACCACCGCCATGTTCCACCAATTCAGCAAGAACTGTTTTGGCTTGTGTCGCTGAAAGTTTTGCATCGCGTTCAAGAATGGTGAGCTTGGCAAGGTCCGCTGCAGGTACTGCAGGAACAGGCCCAGCATCTGCAAAACCTTGTTGCACGTAAATCAGTGCGCGCACTGCGTCTCCGCCGGCATCAACAACTGCTTGTACGTAGTCATGTTGACCACGTTCAACAACAACAATGACAGCTTCTGATTGAGTGTCATACCCCGTCAGTGCGGACAATGCGGTGCGTCGCGCAGCAGGAAGCATTGGCAAATTGTCACGAACTGCTTGTACCCATTCAGCAGATGGTGCCAGAGGCACCAAGTCTGGTTCAGGGAAATATCTGTAATCGTCAGCATCTTCTTTGACACGCAACGTATGAGTGCGGCCTTCTGCATCATCCCAGTGCCGAGTTTCTTGGCGGATCGTGCCGCCAGAATCAAGAACATCAATTTGGCGGCGAGCTTCGTAATCTATGGCGCGACCAAGAGCACGAATCGAGTTCACGTTCTTGATTTCGCAACGAGTTCCGAACATGGTTCCGGGCTTATGTACCGACACGTTGGCATCGACTCGCATTGAGCCTTCTTCCATCTTGGCGTCTGATGCACCAATGACTTCAAGAATTGCGCGCAATTCAGCGACGTACTCTTTGGCGTGTTCGCTCGTGCGAATGTCAGGACGCGACACGATCTCGACCAATGGAACACCAGCGCGGTTGAAGTCAATGAGCGAGTAATCACTGCCATGAATACGCCCAGTGGCACCACCAACATGTGTGCTCTTCCCAGTGTCTTCTTCAAGATGCGCGCGCTCAACACCAATACGTGTTCCGCTTGGCAAAATGAGGAATCCATCAATATTCAGTGGAATGTCATATTGACTAATTTGATACGCCTTTGGCATGTCAGGGTAGAAATAGTTCTTGCGGTGAAAGATGCACGGCTGAATATTGCAGTTCAACGCAATGCCAATTCGCATCGCGAGTTCTACTGCTTGTTTGTTGAGAACTGGTAACGCGCCAGGTAAACCAAGCGTCACTGGGTCGATGTTGGTATTTGGTTCGTCACCGAAGCGGTTTGGTGAACCGCTGAATAACTTGGTCTTGGTTGCAAGCTCAACGTGCACTTCAAGGCCAACGATCATTTCCCATCCGCCCTCGAGCATTTGGTCTTCCGTAGCGATGATGGAACTGAGTGGATCTTGTGTCATTTCACTCCTCCGGCAGCTTGTTCAAGAGCTCCACCAACACGGAACATCGGGGCTTCTCCAAGAGCAGGCGCAAGAACTTGAATGCCTACGGGCAGGCCATGCGCGCCAGTTCCGAACGGCACGCTCATTGCGGGGTGACCGGCCAAGTTTGTGGGGATTGTGTAGATGTCGCACAAGTACATGGCCATTGGATCATCAACCTTGTCACCAAACGGGAATGCAACAACTGGAGATGTCGGTGTGAGAATGACATCTACTTGCGCATACGCACGTTCAAAATCTTCTGATATCAGGCGACGAACTTTCAGTGCCTTGCCGTAGTACGCGTCGTAATAACCAGCCGACAATGCATACGTGCCGAGCATGATGCGTCGCTTCACTTCATCACCAAAACCTGCTGCACGCGTAGCTCCGTACATGGAATTGGTATCAACTGCATTGACACGTAATCCGTATCGCACTCCGTCATAGCGAGCCAAGTTGCTGCTGGCCTCTGCTGGTGCAATGAGGTAATACGCAGTCAATGCATACGACAAACTTGGCAACGTGATGTCAACAATGGTTGCGCCCGCAGCTTCAAGAGCAGTGAACGCTTCATTCAGCCGGGCAATGACTTCTGGTTCTGCACCAGCAGGAAGATCAGTGACGCGACCAATGCGCATTCCGGCAACACCTTGTGTCACTGATGCGACAAGCGCAGGCGCTGGTTGAGGAATTGATGTTGAGTCCATCACATCATGGCCAGCTATTGCTTCAGTAATCAATGCAGCGTCAGCAACCGTGGTTGCAAATGGACCAATCTGGTCGAGTGAACTTGCGTACGCACAGAGGCCATAACGACTAACCAAACCATACGTTGGCTTCACGCCAACTACGCCACACAAAGCGGCCGGCTGACGAATACTTCCGCCTGTGTCACTGCCGAGACTGACAGGTGCAAAACCAGCAGCAACTGCTGCAGCACTGCCACCGCTGGAACCACCAGGAACACGCGAGGTGTCAAGTGGGTTGCGTGTCGGGCCGAATGCAGAGTTTTCTGTACTAGAACCCATTGCGAATTCGTCAAGATTTGTTTTACCAACCATGACAGCACCAGCATCGCGCAAGCGCGACACAACGGTTGCATCGTACGGTGGCTTCCATCCTTCAAGAATCTTTGACGAGCAGGTGGTTTCAATGCCATGTGTGCACATGTTGTCTTTGAATGCGATCGGTACACCAGCTAGTGGGCCAATGGGACGACCAGCTGCAATATCAGCATCAATTGCATCAGCATGGGCGCGTGCTGCATCAGCGGTAACAAGATTGAAAGCATGAATATCAGTTTCGCGCGCAGTGATTTGTGCAAGATATGAATCAATGACTTCGCGCGCAGTGATTTGCTTCGACGCAATCGCTGCTGCGATTGCCGATGCTGTTGTTGGAATTGTTGCCATGACTAATCGTCCAACCCAATAATTGGCGGAACACGGAAACGACGTTGATCAGATGATGGTGCAGCTGCCAACACTTCGTCTGTATCAAGACATGGTTGCTCGACATCTTCACGCAAGACATTGACCAGTGGAAACGGCTGAGTCATTGGCCCAACACCGGATAAATCAAGAGCGTCAATATCGCTGAAATGACCCATGACTTTGGCCAATTGTTCGGCGAAGTGCACAACGTGCGCCTCATCGATATCGAGGCGTGCCAGACGAGCCACTTTGGCTACATCAGCTGCGGAAATGGGGGTACCAGACGTGCTCACGGCTTCTCAGCCTACGAGCCGCAGGTACTGAAAGGAACGAGACTTATTAGGCGTTCGGATGAACTGGCGGAAATTCAGCCTGGCGCTTCTGCAGAAAGCTCTGGACGCCCTCTTTAAAGTCTGACCTGGTGAATGACTGCTGCATGAGGACAAGAGCGTCCTTGCTGGCTGTAGCCACATCTTTGCCATAGTCGGAATAGACCTGGCGCTTCATCACGGCCATTGAAGAAGGTGACACATTCATTGCTAGGTCAGATGCGTATTCAAGAACAACCTTCATCAGTTGATCAGCAGGAACAACTTTATTGACCATGCCCATCTCAAGTGCCTCATCAGCTTTGACGATGCGACTCGACATCATGAGATCAAGCGCAGTGGCCTGACCAACAAGACGAGGCAACACCCACGAGATGCCGTACTCACCGATGAGTCCGCGCTTCGAGAATGCAACAGTGAACTTTGCAGTGTCTGCGCAAAAACGCATATCGCACATCAGTGCCTGCACCATTCCGAGACCAGCTGCTGCACCATTAACTGCTGCAATGACTGGTTTTGGTAAACGAGTAATTTCGTCTTGCATGCGCCCTTCAAGGATGCTTGGGCCATCATCGTTCTTTGCAGTATCACCTGAAGGAATTGCTTGCAATGTTCCCATGTCTGCTCCGGCGCAATAACCCTTGCCTGCACCAGTGACAACAATGACGCGCACTTTCGGATCAGCGTTCGCAGCATCAAGTGCCGCGAAATATTCATTGCCCATGCGACCGGTCCACGCATTGAGACGATCAGGACGGTTAAACGTAATGAGACCAATACCGGGCTCTAGGACTTCGTATAGACATTCACTCATGGGTATTTACCGTAGACGCTGCGGACGCTTTTCGAGAACGCAGACGATCAATCGCTAGAAATAGCACCGCAACAGCGAAAACTCCGACTGCCACCCATTGGTTGAGCCGTAAGCCCCCAACGTGGTGAGCACTATCTATTCGGAGACCTTCGACACCAAAACGCAACACGGTGTAGCCCGCCACGTACCAAGCAAATAGTTGTCCGCGAGCAGGGCGAAGGCGACGCTCGATGCGAATCAGTACCCAAGCCAGAACAACGCAGCCAATCGACTCATACAAAAACGTCGGATGAAATGTTGTGCCTGCTGCGTACCCGGCTTTTTCAGCAACACTGCTTGACACTTTCAACGCCCACGGCAATGTTGTGGGTCGACCAAATAATTCTTGATTAAACCAGTTACCCCATCGACCAATTGCTTGAGCAATAGCAATTGCAGGTGCAGCGCACGAAATGATCCACCATGCATCTAGCCCACGACGTTTCGCGCACCACCACCCGACTGCAACTCCCGCAGTGACGCCGCCCCAGATTCCGAGTCCGCCTTGCCACACTTTTATGACGTCAAACCAATGGCCCTGAAATCTTTGATAATCAGTGAGCACGTGATACGCGCGCCCGCCAAGAACACCGGCAGGAACAGCCCACATCGCAATTGCTGAGATGTCTTCGGTGTTACCAATCCCTATACGTTCAGCACGGCGGCCAGCAATACGCACTGCAACAATGACGCCGATGGCAATCATTAATCCGTATGCATTCAAACGTAATGGTCCGAGATGAATGGAGCCCGACGACGGACTTGGAATTGTTGCGATTAGCGCAGCAATTGTCATGCGGTTACGCGATGCACGAATGCAACAGCACCCGCAAAGATGATGTCTTTGTCGTAGTCCTGTGTTGCAACGTGATAACTGCGTTCGAGCATGACGCGTTCAACAGGGCCGCCATATGTTGCGGCAACTGCATCACTATCGCTTGGTTGCACAACATGGTCTTGCACTGAGGTGTACAACAACATTGGCATTTTTATTGACGGATAGCGCGGTGCAAGAGGCGCAAGTCCCTCTGACAAAAATGACTTCATAGCAGCAAGCGGCGTGCCGGGGTACGCAGTTTCGTGCGCGCTCGGGTCA
>WLSJ01000035.1 GCA_009705865.1 Actinomycetota bacterium
ACCATCAACACTGAAATACCTTCGGCGTTGATTTGTTTAACGATTGAGAAAATCTGAGCAATTAACATTGGTGCAAGACCCATTGATGGTTCATCAAGAAGAAGTAACCGAGGATTACTCATTAATGCTCGGCCAATGGCAAGCATCTGTTGTTCTCCGCCAGACAATGTTCCACCCATTTGGCCGATTCGTTCACGCAGGCGAGGAAACAAATGCATGACATGTTCCAAGTCTTTGGCTTTTTGTGGACCCTTATCGCCACGGACATACGTGCCCATGTCAAGATTCTCACGCACAGTCATACCCGGAAAAATTCCTCGGCCTTCGGGCGCTTGGCAGATGCCGCGCTTCACACGGTCGTGTGGCGCCATCTTTGTGATGTCTTCACCTTCAAAAAATATAGAACCTTCTGCGACGTTACGTACTCCGGAGATTGTGCGCAATGTTGTTGTCTTGCCTGCACCATTGGCACCAATTAGCGAGACAATTTCACCCTCATTGACATTGAATGAAACGCCTTTGATGGCTTCAATTTTCCCGTAGAACACATGGAGATCTCGTACCTCAAGCAGCATCGTCTGGTACTCCCAAATATGCAGCGATGACGTCGGGATTCTCACGTACTTCTTGCGGAAGCCCTTCGGCGATTTTCCGACCGAAGTCAAGAACAGTAACTCTGTCGCTGATTTTCATGACCACGTTCATGTCGTGCTCAATTAGTAGCACCGTGTATCCCTGGTCGCGTATTTTCAAAATCAATTCGTTCAGTTCTTGCTTTTCTGCAGGGTTAAAGCCGGCCGCCGGTTCATCAAGACATAACAATTCGGGTTCGGTGGCAAGCGCCCGCGCTATTTCAAGACGTCGCTGGTAACCGTAGGGCAAGTTCCGTGCGGCGTCGCTCGCACGATCAGCGATACCCATTAAAGCCAGCAGCTCCATCGATCGATCGTATGATTCCTTTTCTTCTGTGCGCTGACGTTTTGTGCGCAACAAGGATGCAGGGATTGAAGAAGTCTTTCGAGCATCCGCACCCACCATGACATTTTCTACTGCTGTCATTTCGGAGAACAATCTGATGTTCTGAAAGGTACGAGCGATTCCGGACTGTGTTATCTCATACCGCTTCAATTTGGTGATGTCAGAGCCGTTGAACATGACAGTTCCTTGCGTCGGCTGATACACACCAGTCATCACATTGAAACACGTTGTCTTGCCCGCACCATTAGGACCAATCAGGCCAAGAATTTCACCGCGGAAGATTTTGACCGACACTTCACTGAGTGCGGTCACACCTCCGAATTGCATGGTGACATTATTGAAGTCAAGAAGAACTTCGTTCGTCATTGCGCAACCTCCTTCCCATCAGAAGAAGTTCTCATTGCGGTTTTGGTACGTACCCGACGAGGAAGAAGACCTTCGGGGCGAAACACCATGACGAGAACAAGGGCAATACCAAAAACTAAGACTCGTTTGTCGGTGAAGTTACGAAAGCGCTCTGGAAGCCACGCCACCATGATGCCGCCAAGAATTGCTCCGGGCATGTTGCCAGACCCGCCAAGAACAACCGCAGCAAGGAACAAAATGGACAACTGCAACGGGAAGTTGTCAGGACTGATGAAGCCGACCTTGCCTGCATAGTGGGCTCCGGCTAGTCCGCCGACTGCAGCTCCAATAGCGAACGCCCACAACTTGAATTTAAAAGTATTAACTCCCATGAGTTCTGCTGCATCTTCATCTTCACGGATCGCTGTCCATGCACGTCCAACGCGCGACTCTTCGAGGCGATACAAGCAAAACACAACAAGAAAGACAAGTGTTAGTCCAAGCCAGTAATAGGGCTTCGGATCAATAACACCAAACTTTAGAGGACCGATTGATGGTGGCTTACCGATATCACTGATACCACGACTTGCTCCAAGCCAATCGAGATTCTTTGCACTGATGCGAATGATTTCTCCGAATCCCAATGTAACGATTGCTAGGTAGTCGCCACGCAATCGCAATGTAGGAGTGCCCAAAATAACTCCGACCAACATGGAGACCAATACAGCAATGGGTAAAGCCACGATCCACGGGAGCGAAGCATGCTGGCTTGTCAGAACGCCAACTACGTACGCACCTACTGCGTAGAACCCCACGTATCCGAGGTCGAGTAGTCCGGCAAGTCCAACAACAACATTGAGACCCAATGCAACCAACACAAAGATGATGACCTGATCATTGAGAACGGTAGAAAACTGCGTTCCTGGTGTGTTCACTAGCCAACCGATGCCAGGAATTTTTGGCCACCATGGTGCGAGGTACAAAGCAAGAACTGCCAGCGCATACCCAGACAAACGTTGCACACGAGACATTGACTTCCAGTGCGCTTGAACGCCGGCAAACAGCGAATAAAAACGCTTCCAGAGAATTAACAACTGACTCATACTCTGGCCCTGCCTAAGGATTCACCAAGTATGCCTGTTGGGCGCACCATAAGAACTACAAGAAGAACCACGAACGCAATGACGTCTTTCCACTGTCCCCCAAAAAGCGCGGATCCGTAGTTTTCAACTAACCCCAACATAAATCCGCCGAGCAATGCGCCTTTAAGATTTCCAATACCGCCAAGTACTGCAGCAGTGAAACTCTTGACTCCCAAAATGAAGCCGATATTGAAACGAGATTGGTCGTAGACCAATGTGAATAACATTGCAGCACCACCAGCCATTACTCCACCAAGTGCAAATGTGACCACAATAATAAGGTCAACGTTGACGCCTAAGATTCGCGCCGTTTCAGCATCTTGAGCAACAGCGCGAACACCGCGACCCAATTTAGTTTTATTGACAAATAATGTGAGTGCCGTCAGCATCAACAATGCACCAACAATCACGATGACATAATCGACACGAACATCTGTGCCAAGTGCTTTAAATAGCACTTTCTTTTCCAAGATTCGTGGCGTTTGATACTGCTCACGGCGATTTGGACCCCAGATGCCTACCGCTTCTGCAATCGCAGTTGAGGCTCCAATCGCAGAGATAAGAAAAGCGAGGCGGGGTGCTTTTTTACCCTTCTTAAAAAACCGAATATACGAATAGGAAATCGGTGCTGTTCCAACACACGCAATAATGAGATTTGCTTTGGTCTCATTTACAAAAATTAGGCCAAGTACAAATGCGGTGAGGAATGCCAGCGCAATTGCGCCAAAAGCATCTCCATTGCCACGCAATGGTCGATAGGCAATTCGTTCTAGTGCGACTGCCCCGACACCAGAGATGAACATTGCAGCAAAAAGGATAAAGACCAAGAAAAGAACAAGGGTTCCTCCCGCGCGATACGGATAGTTTCCGTCTTCCAGCAAGGGAATATTCAGAAACTGTGTTGAGGCAATCAGTGCACTGAAAGTACCCACCATGAAGATTTCTGAATGAGCAAAGTTAATAAGACGTAGCACGCCGTAGACAAGCGTGTACCCAAGTGCGACCAATGCATAAATAGAGCCGAGCGCTAGGCCGGTAACCGTGAGATCCCAGAACGTGCGAACTATTAGCCAATCAGGCATTTATACGACCTATCAAAAAAAACGTAACGAAAACATCATAGACAAACGAAACGACCGGGGATTACTCCCCGGTCGTTACCGTTTTGTTCAAAAGTGAACCCGAAGGTTTACTTGATTAGACCGAGTGAACCGTCAATCTTGCCATCTTTGATGGTGTAGGCGTAAACAGCTGTACCGACAACTTCGCCGGTCTCGTCCCACTTCAATTGCTTTGTTACGCCAGGAGCGTCGTAAGCCTTGATGAAGGAAAGAATTGCTGCACGATCACGCGCACCAGACTTGATTGCTGCAAGGAACACAGTTGCTGCGTCGTAGGCCTCAGCACCATATGTTGCTGGGTCTTCGCTGAACTTTGCCTGGAAAGCTTTGAGGAACGTTGCATTTGAGTCGAATGGAGCACATGTGCAACCAATGATTGAACCCTCTGCTGCTGGACCGCCTGCTTCGATGTAACCCTTGTCGAGAACTCCGTCACCGAAGTACAACTGAGCGTCAACTCCGCCGTCACGCAATTGCTTGGCAAGCTTGCCAGCTGCTGCGTAGTAACCACCAAAGAACAAAGCATCAATGCCAGCGTCCTTTGCTGCTGTTACAACTGCCGAGTAGTCAGCACTTTCTGGATCGATGCTGTTCATTTCAACTGCTTTGTCACCAAGGCTTGTCTGAACGATGTCTGCAAGACCCTTACCGTATTCAGATGCGTCGTCGAGAACTCCGACTTTCATCTTTCCATCAGCAGTGATTTTGGTTGCAAGGCCTGGGCCCTGCTTGTCGTCGCCAGCAAGCGCACGGTGGAAAATCTTCCAGCCGTTCTTTGAAAGATCTGCGTTGGTAGCTGATGGAGTGATGATCGGAAGACCAGCCTCATCGAACTTGCCATTGACTGCTTTCGACTCACCAGAGAATGCTGGTCCAACGATTCCGAGAACGCTTGCATCAGCGATTGCCTTGTCGGCAAGTGCTGGAGCCTGGTCTGGGTCACCTTGTGAGTCGTATGCTTCGATGCCTACTTGGCAATCAGCATTTGCTTCATTGAACTCTGCGACTGCAAGGTCGAGGCCCTTTTTGATGTTCACACCAAGGTTGCCTGCTTCTCCGGTGAGTGCGCCAAAGAATGCAATCTTCACGCCTTCACAAGATGCTGCAGCACCGTCTGATGTTGAGTCATCACTTCCGCCGCAGGCAACGCCTACGAGTGACAGACCGATAATGAGTGCGCTTGCGCGCACGATACGGCTTTTCTTCATGTGTTTTTCTCCCCTTAGGAGGTAGGTGACAATAGCCACAGTTACTGGGTAGTACGACCAAACTATCGGCGTCTTTAACAAAAGGTCAAGGGGCAACTAGGTGTTCGACCAATTTCACGATGTCTCCATAGGAGTTATAGAGGGGGGCCATACCGAATCTCATCAGATCGGGTGGACGGAAATCGGCGATGACCCCTCTGGCCGACATGTGCTGAACTAAGGCTTTACCACCCGCAAACCCCAGCGCCACATGGCTTCCGCGAGATTCAGAGGCTCGCGGCGACTCTAAAGTGAAGCCTTTTCCAGCCAAATACTCATCGAAGAGGCCGATAAAGAACCCAGTCAGTCCAACACTTTTGGCCCTAATTGCCTCAATATTGGTCTCGGAAAAAATATCCAGTGCCGCTTCCAGGGATTTCATGCTCAAAACAGTGGCTGTTCCGGTCAAAAACCGTGCGATGCCTGGGGCTGGGCGAAAACTGAGGTCAAAATCGAAGGGAGCCTCGTGGGCCCACCAGCCCTGGAGGGTTTGACCCGATTCTTGAAGCAACCGAGGAGCTACATATATATAGGCAGGGGCGCCGGGGCCGCCATTGAGATATTTGTATCCACAGCCGACCGCAAAATCGATATTCAGGACAGTTGCATCGAAGGGCACCGCGCCGGCCGTATGGGCAAGATCCCAGACCATCAAAGCTCCGTGAGAATGTGCCGCGGTTGTGATTCCGGCCGCATCCAAAATTTGTGCGCTGCGATAGTCAACGTGAGTGGCGGTAACAACGGCAGTCCGTTCCGAGATGGCCCCGATTATTTCTTGCGCGGGAACTGCAATCAACGAAAGCCCCATCTGGTCTGCGACGCTTTGCGCGATGTAAATATCGGTAGGGAAATTGTTGATGTCGATCACAATTTCTGTTCGACCAGGTCGAAGGCCCACTGCTGCCATCAACGCTTTATGCAAATTGATGGAGGTGTTGTCGCAACTAATCACCGTGTCTGGTGCTGCGCCAATCAGTGGAGCAATCATGTTGCCGACACGTGCTGGCATCGCGAGCCACTCTTCATCCCATGAACGAATCAGACGCTCGCGCCATTCATGTTCAATTGTGTGATGCAATACTTCACGCGATCGCAGCGTGAGAGGCCCAAGTGAATTGCCATCGAAATAAGTGACGTCTGCAGGAATATCAAAACGCTGACGAAGTGGCGCTAGAACATCTTGTGCATCAAGCGTGCGCGCCATGTTTTCTGCATCAATGAGACTCATTATCGCTCTTCCAGTAGTTGTGCCAGAGTCCAGTCTCCCACCACTGTGCCACGTTTCAACAAATCGTACGGAAGATTGAAATGGTCTCGGTGTGGAACAACAACAACTTCTGACTTTGCTCCTGACGATGACAGGTATTCCGAGTATTCGGCGTTTTGTCGAATGAACTCTGACGATTCTGATTCACCAACTGCACACAGCGCGTGCGAGATGCCGTTCACATGCGGCAATAACTGCGGGCTAATGGCGGCTGCAGACTGAGGCGTGAGATGAAGTGGATCATTTGTGTCGATGACGACTAGTGGTCGGAGGTCATAAATTCCACTGAGCAATACAACCCCAGACAGTCGCGATGAAATGGCGTATTCACGGGCGCACATGGCCGCCAAGTGAGCACCGGCACTACAGCCAGCCAACACCACTGTGGTTGGTTGCAGTTCTGCAATCGTTTTCTCAACATCAACAATGCATTCTTCGATGATGTCTGGAACAGTGGCAAAAGGCGCCAACGTGTATTCCACAGCATGAAGAGAAATTCCCTCAGTAATTGCGTCACGTGCGTTAAACAAAGAATCGGCTGCGGATAGGCGCTGCCAATACCCACCGTGGATGTAAATCAATAGTGGTCTATGCGACTGTCGCAAAGCGACTGCGTCATGTGGCTTGCTGAGCTCGTGATATTCAGCGAGATATTCATCAAGTGGCTTGAGAGCATGGCGCGATGGCGAGTATTCATAATCAACATCGGCATCAGAGGCAGATTGCCAATTGAATGGCGTATTCACTGCAACGGAACCGTGCCCGCAACCGTGGTGCGGTGCAATTCTCGACGAAACCCGGCGTAATCATTCAGTGCGTAATGCTGTGTGGAACGGTTATCCCAAATTGCAAGATCTCCGTTGTTCCATTTGTGACGTACGGTGAACTTTGCATCAGTGGTGTGAAGATGCAACCAATCCATTGTGCGTAATTTCTCAATTTCATCTGCAATTCCCATGAGGTCACGAACGTATGCACGATTAAAGAACAGGACTAGTTTTTCTGTTTCCGGATGAGTAGTAATCAACGGGTGAATCTCTGAATCATTGGCGGTTTCATCGCACACAATATTCATACTGGAAAGACCTGAATGAAGAGGCTGCATCTTTGGCGAATATGCATCACGCGCCGTGTGTACTGCAGCTACATGAGAAAACTGTTCTTTGTACGCGTCTGACAACGCATTATAGGCAGCCGTCATAGAAGACCACAGCGTGTCTCCGCCGTATGGAGGAACATCTAACGCGTGCAGAATTGTGAATGATGGTGGTGCTGGTTGAAAACTAAAATCGCTATGCCACGCGCCACCGAAGTTAAATGCATTGCCATCACGAGGTTCTTTGAGAACCTTGATGACCTCTGGGTGGTCAGGACTTGGTTCAATAAACGGGGAATCTGCAGCCGGACCAAACCGACGCGAAAAATCAACTTGCTGTTGTGGAGTTAAGGATTGATTCGGGACGATAATGACCTCGTGCTCACAGGCAATCTGTCGCAATTCTGAAAGTTCAGATTCAGTCAGAACTTTCACATCATCCACGTGAACCGTCGCACCCAGTACTCCAGTTAAACGCTCCACCCGCATGGCTCTACCGTAGAGCACAGACACCGATAGAGAACCAGCATGGTGATTTGTGGCAACATCTCAGGATGGCTTTTCGAGACGGCGATGGATGGGTGTTGTGCACCAAGTGTCAATCTCGCCATTGGGGACTCCACGGAGCTGCCGGTCTACTGCTCGTGCGCACAGATCTTGAAACACCATGCGTTCTTCTGCAGCTACGCGCAGCCTGGACCCACGGCGGCGGCACATGGGCGTTGCCCGGTGGTGCACTTGATTCGCATGAAGATTCGGTCACCGCAGCTGCACGCGAGGCACACGAAGAAGCCGGAATCGAACCGCAACATCTTGAATTCAAGGCTGTCTTTTCAGATGACCATGGCAACTGGCGATACGACACCGTTATTGCTCACACCACAACTGATGCCGGTGCATACGAAGCAAACGCCGAATCAGATGATTTGCGTTGGGTGCCTGTTGATGAGGTGGGCCTCTTTGATCTTCACCCCGGCTTACGGGGAACATGGCCAATTCTTATTGATCATGTAAAAACCTCTCTGCAGAATTAGTCCTTCATGAACAAAAGAACTTTGTACCTGCTTCAAGCAACGACTGCCCTTGGTGGCATGGGCTACGGAGTGATGTTTACCGTTCTCGACGATTTTCGAGACAAGTTCGGCATTGCAGAATCACAACTGGGACTCATCGTTGGTGTCGGGTTTATCACAGGGTTCTTATCGCAAATTTTGTTTGCTCCACAAGCTGACAAAGGTCACGCAAAGAAATTGGTGATGACAGGCATTGTCATTGAAATTATCGGAACATTGTTTATGGCATTTGGTCATGCGTTTCTGCCGCTACTGATTGGTCGCTTACTCACTGGGTTTGGTGTTGGAATCTCTGAACCTGCATTGCGTCGCATTCTGATTTTGTCAGACCCTGAACGCATGGGACAGAACCTTGGCCTCATTGTCAGTGCAAGTGTCGCTGGCTTTACCGCTGGCCCGATTATTTCTGCTCTCACGGCAGACACGCTGGGAATATCTGCACCGTTTCTTATTGTGGCTGCGTTGCTTGTCCCTGTTGCGTTCGGATTATTCAAATTGCATTTTCAAGAAGCAAACATTGAAGATGCACCAACGCAAAAACTTGCTTTCGACTTGTTACGCATTCGTCCACTTGCTGGCGCCATCGTGATTGGACTTGCGCTCTTTGCAATGATCGGTACGTTTGATTCAGTGTGGTCAGTGATGATGGACGACATGAGCGCCCCAACATGGGTTGCCAATCTTGGTATCAGCATGTTTGCATTCCCCATGATTTTCTTAGCGCCTCGTGGTGGCAGGTTGACACAATCTGTTGGGCCATTTAAAGCCAGCATTGTTGGGCTTTCCATCGGATCCGTCTGTCTTGCGCTGTACGGAACATTGTGGTCCCCGTACCCCATGCTTGCTGTTGGCGTCATCCACGGCGTCGTTGATGGGCTTACAGTTACCGGCGGTTCTGCAGCAGTTGCATTAGTTGCTCCGCGCGAACGACTTGCATCAGCACAAGGTTTATACGGAGGACTTCAAACGTTGACGGGCGGAATTGCTGCAGTGCTTGCTGGCGCTGCGTACGGTGTCATTGGGCGAGCAACATTTCTTTGGTGTGCAGGTGCAATGTTGTTATTCATCGCTATTGGTTCTTGGCTGGCAAAAGACAGCCTTCGTCTCAAAGGTGCCGAAGCAGTAGACAGTCTGTAACTAGCGCGCAGCTTGAATTGCCGTCCACACATTGAGTGACGTGCATGGCATGTCGATATGTGTGACACCTAGGTGACTGACGGCATTGACGACTGCGTTATGAACAGCCGGAGTTGCCCCGATAGTTCCGGCTTCACCGATTCCCTTTGCGCCAAGTGGATTGCGTGGTGTTGGTGTTTCCATCGGCACACGTTCAAAGCTTGGCAATTCGGCAGCTGAGATGAACCCGTAATCAGCAAGGTTTGACGTGATGGGATTTCCGTCAGGGTCAAAGGCAACAACTTCAAGAAGGGCTTGCGCTACTCCTTGTGCGATACCGCCGTGCACCTGGCCATCAACCAACAATGGGTTGATGATTGTGCCTGCGTCGTCGCATGCAATATGGCGTGCAACAACAACTGCTCCAGTTTCTGTATCAACTTCTACAACACATACGTGAGTGCCGAATGGGAATGTTGCACCTTCTGGTACGTAGTCCACTTCAGCTTCTAACGGCGTATCAATCTCGATCATCAGTTCAGCCCATGTACGCGCTGGCGTTGGTGAACCTTTCACATGAAATGCACCGCGGACAGTGTCGATAACAACGTCTTCTAATGCTGCTTCTAATAAATCTGCGGCACGTTGGCGTGCTTTTTCAATCACAGATTCAGCAGCCAATTTCGCAGCACTACCGCCGACTTGCAGTGAACGAGAACCACCAGTTCCGCCGCCGCGATCAATATCGTCTGTGTCGCCGAAGCGGAACTCAATCTTGTCCATCGAAATTCCCGTTGTCTGCGACACGATCATTGCCCAAGCAGTGTGATGCCCTTGACCATGTGAGCTGGAACCTGTTCGCACAATTGCACCACCATCAGCTTTGATTTCAACAGAGCCATAATCGCCAGAGCCCATTGGGTTTGTTGTCTCTACATATGAAGCAATCCCGATTCCGATTTGAACCGGGTCTTTACTTTCGCGACGCTTCTTTTGCTCGGCAAGAAGGTGATCGTACCCAGCTGCATTCAAGGCAAGTTCAAGAGCTGCTGCGTATTCACCAGAGTCATACTTTGCACCCATTGAAGTTGTCAGTGGAAATGCCGACGGTGCAATGTAGTTACGGCGACGCACTTCTGCTGGGTCTATGCCGCACACTCGCGCGAACTCATCAATAGTGCGTTCGATTGCAGCTGTTGCTTCGGGCCTGCCTGCACCGCGGTACGCAACTGTTGGAGTTGTGTTGGTGACAACAGAATGTGATTCAAACTGCACATTGGCGATGTCGTATACGCCACCAGCCATCATGCGAGTCATGTACGGAAGTACTGCACCGGCACGTGCATACGCACCGGCATCTTGCAACAAGTCCAATCGGTAAGCGGTGATACGACCATCACGTGTGCCACCCATGCGGGTGCGTTGGCGTTGTGCACGACCATGACCCATAGCCAACATATTCTCTGTGCGAGTTTCGGTCCAGCGAACAGGTACACCAAGTTTGCGTGTTGCCCAGCCCACAAGAATTTCTTCAGGGTAGACACCTGATTTGGCTCCGAAACCGCCACCAACATCGGGTGTGATGACGCGAACTTGCGACTTCTCAAGACCGAAAACTTCTGCTAACCCATCGCGTGCACCATGCGCACCTTGGCTACATGCCCATTGCGTAAGACGCGTGCCATCCCACGTTGCAACACATGAACGCACTTCCATCGGGGCGGGTGCAACTCGTTGGTTTTCAATAACAAGATCTACCACTACGTCGCAATCAGCGAAAATATCGTCATTACTTCGTGCAGCAAAAGTCAGCACAACATTTGTTTCAGCTTCAGGATGAATTAACACTCTGTTTGAAAACGAATCATCCATATCCAGAACTACAGGAAGTGGTTCATAATCAACGATCACGGTTTCGGCTGCATCGGTTCCTGATGTTTTGTCTTCACTGACAACAATGGCAACAAGGTCGCCAACAAACCGAACAGTGTCTTTTGCCAAATATGGAAACAACATTGCCTGATTCATCATGCCGTTGGCTGGTCCGGCTGGCGCGATATCAATATCTGCAGCAGTCCATACCGCACGAATGCCTGGCATTGATAAGGCCTCGGATGCATCGATGCTGAGCAGTTGCGCATGTGCCATTGACGAACGCACGAATGTGAGATGCAGTGCGCCAGGCATTGGCAAGTTGGCGATGTATGTGCCTTCGCCTGTGAGGAAACGAGGATCTTCTATTCGAACAACTCGGGTACCGAGAATGCTCATGCTGACCAACCGCCGTCAACAATGAATTCTGATCCGGTGGAATACGCGCTGTCATCACTACCCAAATACAAAGCAAGACGCGCCACATGGACGGGCTCTGCTTCATAGCCGAGAGGGATACGAGTACGCACTGCTTCGCGAACACCTTCACCGGCTTCGTCAAATGTTTGCAACATTGGCGTATCGATGATTCCGGGGTGAATTGAGTTCACACGAATTCCGAATGGTGCTAACTCTTTAGCAACACCTTTTGTCATTCCGCGCACTGCCCACTTGCTTGCACCGTATGCAAGAAACCCTGGAGTTCCGTTAAGGCCGGCAACTGAAGAGATATTGATGATGCTTCCCTTGCCACGACTCACCATGTGTGGAGCAACTGATTTCATACCAAGAAACACACCGGTGACATTGATATCCATTGTGCGACTAAACGCAGGAAGAGTTGTATCGAGAACAGAACCTCGTTCAAAGATTCCGGCGTTGTTCACGAGAATGTCGATCTGGCCATAGGTCTCTAATACAGATGCGACAATTGCAGTCCAATCATCTTCGCTGGTGACGTCATGATGAAGAAAAACGCACTTTGAACCATCTGGTGACAAACGTTTGGCAGTTTCTTGGCCAACTGAATCAAGAACGTCGCTGATAACTACGCGGGCTCCTTCATCGATAAAGAGTTGCGCTTCAGACGCACCCATGCCACGTGCACCACCAGTAATTAGTGCAACTTTGCCTTCAAGACGAGATTTTCCCATACGGGAATTGTACTCCCCGACTACCAAAAGGCTTTAGTGAACCACCCCGGCCTTGTCGTCAGAACGAATCTGTAAAACCAGTCGCACTGCTACCACCAAGAGCAATGATGCAAATAGAACATTTGACACCGTGTCTGACATACGTGCCGAGATCCAACCACCGACAATTGCCGAGGGAATCCCAGCGAGTCCGACCGCAGCTGCAGCACGGAGATCCACATTCTTTTTCGTGCGATTGCGATATGTGCCCATCAGTGATGTGGGGATAATGACCGACACCGACGTGCCCTTTGCCATGGCAGATGGCAGATGCAGCAACATCATCATTGCCGGCACCATGATGACGCCTCCACCAACTCCGAGTAGCCCGGCGAGGATTCCGGTTGCAACACCAATTGCGATCAGCGCAACGATGTGGCCGATCGTTAACACTTCACGTACCCCCGATTCGATTGGCAGGAACAGCCGGATTGCGGTGACGAGAAGAATGCCTGCAAAAGCAACGGCAAGAGTGCGATGTGGCAGAACGTGAAGCAATTTGGTTCCAAGAACCGCACCCACCAGGGCGCCAGCTGCCAGACACATCCCAACTCGCCAATCAACATGATCATGGCTCCAATACGTCACCAATGAAGCGGCAGAAATTGGTAGTACCGCGGCTAATGAAGTGCCGTGCGCAATACGTTGATCCATCTTTGCAACAAGTACCAGACCGGGCACAATAAGGATTCCGCCACCCACGCCAAACATGCCAGACAAGAACCCTGCAGCAATGCCAACCAGAACAACAGTAAGTATTGGTGCAGATTCTGAGGGTTGGGTGGCATTCGAGGGGGTATTTGACATTATTTTCTCCAGATAGATATTCCCACATCGCGCTTCATTCCGTAAGTTTCTTGGAATGAGGAAGAGCAGTCCTTTTCTATTGCTAGCCATCACGTCGCTTCTTCTCGCGTCCTGCGTCTCATCAAGGACTAAAAATCAAGACTCCCCGCCCCAAGAGTCCCCACTCGTGACTCAAATTGCATCACATTGCACTGATCTTGATGCTCCAGAGCTAGGTGATGGAAAATTGTGTATCGATAATGGATTCAGAATCAAGGCTGATGATTTTTCATTTACCAATTGGGGTCGATCAACTCAAGCTGATGCCAACGTCACCATCCAAACGCTGATTGATCTTTTTGGTCATAGTGCAGTGTGTTTAGACGGACCAACTACTGAATGCGTCATTCGACCAACAACAGTACAAAAGCTTGAAGAATGGAACAATGCGCTTGCAGGTGGTCGTTGCGAAGGTCTAGCAACTCTCAGTACTCGATTCTTTTTGAAGCTTGATGATCCGTCTGCTTTTAACAGCAATGCAACACGCGTGGCTGACTTGCAGCGCGGTAACCAATTACTTGATTCCAGCATTGTGTATTGGTGGGCAACTCAATTTCTTACTGAAGTATCGGACCGCGCCAGCACATCGCGAATGCAGTCACCGTTACAACTAGTAGACGACCTCATTCAAGGACTCGCTAATGGTGTCGGATACACCGTTGGGTTGTATTTCGGATCCGCAGGACATTCTGTTACTCCGTTTGCGGTGACGCATAACGGCACCAACTTCATCATTCATGTCTACGACAACAACTTTCCCGGCGTGCGCAAAGAAATCATTGTCGATGGCACCACTAATACATGGACCTATGCAGCTGCTCGTGCACAGCCTGATGGAATCAGTGTTGATTGGACAG
>WLSJ01000036.1 GCA_009705865.1 Actinomycetota bacterium
AGGGGGAATCTGATGGAACTTAAAGGAAAACATGTTGTGGTCACTGGTGGCTCACGTGGCATTGGCGAGCAATTGGCGCGACAGTTTGCAGCGCGTGGTGCAAAGGTCACGGTTGTAGCTCGCAGTGTTGAAGCACTCGAAGTTGTTGCAACAGCAATTGGTGGTAATTCAGTGGTGATCGACCTTTCTGATGACCTTGCTGTGGATGGGCTCGTTGAACATATTGAGAAATTGCACGGACACATTGATGTTCTGGTGAACAACGCTGGTCTTGAAACATCAACAGCGTTTGCAGTGGAAGATGAAAGAGAAATTCGAACTGTTGCACGAGTGAACCTCGAAGTACCCATGATGCTGACGCGCCATGCCTTGCCTGGCATGATTGCGCGCAATTCAGGTCATATTGTTTTTGTCTCTTCACTTGCAGGCACGGCTGGTTTCCCTGGCATGTCTGTATACGGAGCTACAAAGGCAGGCATTCTGAATTTTGTGAATGGTCTTAGCCGAGAACTGAAATCTACAAAGGTGAATATCACCGTGTTGTCACCTGGGCCTGTTGATACAGGTATGTGGGATCTCATTGAAGATAAGACTTCAACAATTAGAAAAGTGGTGCGACGTTTTCAAATGTTGCAATTAATTCCCACAGCTGATCCGGTGAAACTTGCAATTCGCACAGTTGATGCAGTCGCAGCAAACAAGCCATTCGTGCGTGATCCAAAAAGACTCAGTCTTAATTTCTGGCTAAACCACGCACCGACTCGCATTTCGAATCTTGCAATCTTCGGAGTGAAGTTCGATCCACTCGACAAGGGCTAATTCCTCAGACTTCTGCCTGGTCGTCGGTGTCGTCATCGGTCAGTGGGAAATACCAGACATCGCGGCAGTCTCGACAGCGATATGACACCACGTCATCCACTTCCCAGACCCCATCTTCTGGCGCGTGGGACAGCAAATGGCACGGCCCTCCGCAGTCGATACAGATGATGGACTCTTTTGGACTAATCACCGCCGTAGTCTGCCTTGCGTGAGAGTTGTTGCAGGTGACCTTCGAGGTCGACGTATAGAAGCCCCAACGTCAGAGGCCACTCGGCCCACGACTGACATGGTGCGCGAGGCAGTTTTTAATGCCCTGGGCAGCCTTGATGTAGTGCAGGGGGCTCGCGTTTTAGACCTGTTTGCCGGCACGGGAGCCATGGGGATTGAAGCCATTTCACGGGGAGCAAGCCATTGCGTATTTGTGGAAAATGACAAAGCTGCTCTCGCCGTTCTTCGCAGCAATATTGCGGCCCTCGGAATTTCAGAGAAATCCACCGTGATCGCCGGAGACGCTGTTGGCACCGCAGCGAACCAACAGGGAATTGACCTCCTGATTGCCGACCCGCCGTATGGGTTTGATGCGTGGAGCAAATTGTTGTCATCGGTCACCGCATCGCTTGTGGTTCTTGAATCGGGACGATCCATTGGGCCAATTTCTGGCTTTGAAACCGTACGTGAAAAGAAATATGGCCGAACTCATGTGGCCTTTCTCAGCCCCAGCAGTGCGCCAGACGGTACGGTAGAGGTGCAATGAGCACTGTGTTATATCCCGGCAGTTTTGATCCGTTCCATTTGGGTCATCTAGACGTCGTTGAGCAGGCTTCGGCACTTTTCGGCGAAGTCGTGGTTGCTGTTATGCATAACCCCGACAAACCATCAGGAGTTTTATCCACCGATCAGCGTGTCGCGCTCATTGCCGCATCATGTGCTCATCTCCCGCACGTCAGTGTGCGCAGTTTCCCTGGGCTTGCTGTTGATGCAGCGTTGTCAGTGAACGCACTATGCATCGTGAAGGGTCTTCGTACTTCTGGTGACTTTGAAGTTGAACAACAAATGGCGCACACAAATTTTGCAGTCTCGGGTGTGCGCACGGTCTACGTTCCGTGTCAGCCACGTTTTGGTTTTGTGAGCAGTCGCTTTATTCGCGATATTGCGGCACATGGTGGCGATGTGTCTTCAATGGTGCCCACTGCAGTAGCTGATGCTTTGACTTCTCTCTTTCCACCACGGAGTAAATAATGAGTTTTGACGATTTCGACGACACAACAGACGATTCATATCCGCAACCGATGCCGGTGCAGGCACGACTTGGAGAAAGCGAAGTCATACTTCGCCGCACCATTGACATCGTGGCTACCGCACCGAGCATGCCGTTATCAAGTTCGCCTCGAATTGACCGTGATGAAGTGATTGAACTTCTCGAAGATGCACTTGTTCGTCTTCCTGATGAAATTCGTCAGGCTCGTTGGATGCTGAAAGAACGCCAGGAATTCTTAGATAAAACGAAGCGTGAAGCTGATGAATTATTAGGCGCTGCTCGTCAACAAGCTGAACGAATGGTGCAACGCACTGAGGTTGTACGCGCTGCCGAGACCCGTGCTCGCCAAGTGATCGATGCTGCCGAGGAAGAAACTCGTCGCCTGAAGAACGAAACAGAAGATTTCCTAGACCAACGTCTCGGCAGTTTCGAGATTTTGCTCGATCGACTATCGAAGACTGTGGCAAATGGTCGTAATCGACTGTCAATTGGTTCAGAACCACCGCCTCCTGAATCTGAAGAACCGATTGAGCAACAGGATGTTGCGGGTTTCTTCAATCAAGACGATCTGTAAGACAGGTTTCGCTTTGGCAAAGCCACTCATCGTAAATGCGGTCGAATTATTGCGACGACCAGGAACAACAAAAGACATTGATGTGTCTATCTCTGTTGATGATTTTGAATTTGCCGATGCACGCATGGTTGATGTTCCAGTAGACATATCGGTGCATCTTGAATCATTATCAACGGGTATTCACGTCGCAGGTACTGCGAGCGCCACTTGGTCGGGGGTTTGTCGACGGTGTCTTGCGCCGCTTGTTGAACGAATGAGCGTTGACCTCGACGAGATGTATCAAAAGGGAACGTACGATCCCGATGCGTACGAGATTGAAAATGATCAGATCAATTTGCTCCCGATGGTGAGGGAGGGGTTATTGCTGGCGGTTCCGCTTTCGCCCTTGTGCCGAGACGACTGTCCCGGGTTTTGCCCACACTGCGGAGCAGACCTGGCCGATACACGCTGTAACTGCGAAACATCAGCCCCAGACCCCCGTTGGTCAGCCCTTGAAAACCTCAAAGGCGTATTTCCTGACGATGCCCCGTAATTTTTTGGCCTAGTCGGGCTATCATTACGAAGCCCCCAACAGGGCTTTGCCGCTAACAAGGGAGACCACGGTGGCCGTTCCCAAGAGAAAAATGTCGAAGTCGAAGACTCGTATGCGTCGCGCCTCTAACTGGCGCCTCGATGCCCCTTCGCGTAGTACCTGCCCACGTTGCAGTGCTGTCAAGCTGCCCCACACAGTGTGTGGTGCATGCGGATGGTACAAAGGCCGCGTGGCCATCGCTGTCGACTAACAGACCAGTTATTGCCCATGTTGCCAATCGCCGTTGATGCGATGGGTGGCGACCGTGCCCCCGCAGAAATAATTGCTGGTGCTATCGAAGCAGCCGCACTTGGTATCCCCATTCTGCTTGTCGGACCAGACGGTCTCGAAGGAATTGGTGACATCCCGCTACTTGTAGCAAATGAAGTCATCGAAATGGATGACGACCCTGCACAGTCAGTGCGTCGCAAGCGCGACTCCACTCTTGTTCGCGCTGCCGAAGCGGTACGTGACGGCAAAGCAAGCGCAATGATCTCAGCCGGCAACACCGGCGCGACCATGGCCAGTGCGTTATTGCGAATGGGCCGAATTTCTGGTGTTATGCGACCCGCAATTGCCACTCCCGTGCCTGTTCCTGGTGGCCACCCAACTGTTCTTCTTGATGCAGGCGCTAATGCTGAAGTGCAACCTGATTGGTTGGTGCAATTTGCGTTAATGGGTTCTGTCTATTCACAACGTCGTTTTGGTGTTGAAAATCCGCGAGTTGGTTTGCTGTCTATTGGAGAAGAACCTGGTAAAGGCGACACGCTTCGTAAAGAGACATACGAACTTCTCAAGGTTGCTCCCGGAATCAATTTCATTGGCAATGTCGAAGGTCGCGACCTTATGACTGGCGTTGTTGACGTTGTTGTTACAGACGGCTTCACAGGCAACGTGGTTCTTAAGACACTTGAAGGCAGTTTGCGTACGGTAGTGAAAGCACTCTTCACAGCTTTTGGACAACCTGAATATGCAGAGGCAGCAAATGTTCTAATGCCAGCGTTGTTGCCGTTATACGACACTCTTGATCCAGATTCGACTGGCGGTGCAATTTTGCTTGGCGTTGATGGAGTGTGCATCATCTCTCATGGTTCCAGCAGTGCTCGAGCCATGGTGAATGGCATTAAGTGTGCTCAAGAAATGGTGGAGACCGGAATGGTCGAAGCGATTCGCGTCGCCATCTCCAGTACTCTTAGCAAGTAAACGTCCACTCAAGGAGAATTCTGATGGCAGCTATTGAACGCAGCGAAGTGCTTGCAACCGTGTGTACCCATCTTGCAGAGATTCTTGAAATCAATTCCTCTGACATTTCAGAAACACAATTGTTGGCCGATGACCTTGGTGCAGACTCCATCGCTCTCATCGAACTTGTCGATGCTCTCGAGCAGGTGTTCTCAGACATCATTCCGAATTTTCAGTTCGAAGATGATGATCTGTCAGGACTGCGCACCGTTGCAGATGCCGTGAACTACATCGTTCTGGCGCTCGGTAAATAAATATTCCGTAATGTCTGATTCGGAGCTTTCTTTTCTTTCCGAATGCGCAACTCGTATTGGGTATCAGTTCCGAGATCTCACGCTTCTGCGTCAAGCATTGGTGCATCGTTCATGGCAAGCAGAAAACGATGATCCCCAAACAAACGAACGTTTTGAATTTCTCGGCGATGCTGTTCTCGGATGGGTTATCGCAGATGTGGCGTTTCATCGCCTTTCAGACATGCCAGAAGGCAAACTGACTGATCTGCGTCGCAGTGTCGTCAACATGCATGCGCTCGCTGAGATTGCACGCCAACTCGGAATTGGTGAGTTCCTATTTCTCGGCAAGGGCGAAGATGCTGGTGGTGGGCGTGACAAATCGTCCATCTTGGCTGATGCATTAGAGGCTCTCATCGGTGCTGTGTATCTTGACGGCGGTGCGCCTGCGGCATATGAGATGGTCAAACGACTTCTTGCAGATTCCGTTGAGGAAGCGATTCCTTTTCTTGAGATGTTTGATGCAAAAACTCGATTGCAAGAACTATGTGCCCGTTTGTCCATTGGTGTTCCGCAATACGACATCGAGGGCGTAGGCCCCGACCATGAGCGAGTGTTTACCGCAACAGTGCTGGTCGATGGTCTTTCATATGGCTCAGGCGAGGGACGAACAAAGAAAGCAGCAGAACAAATTGCGGCAGTTGGTGCATACGACGCACTAGTTGAACAACACAATGCCTGAACTACCAGAAGTAGAGACAGTTCGGCGGGGGATTGCTGCACGAGTTGTTGGCAGGAAAATAACTGCAGTCGAGATTGGTCGAGAACGTTCAGTTCGTCGCGTCGGTCGAGAAGCAGTTATTCACGGCCTCACCGGAGCAACTGTCACCCAGGCGCGGCGTCGCGGCAAATATTTGTTATTTGATCTCGATACAGGCGAAGAAATGATGATTCACTTGCGCATGAGCGGACGAGTATTGGTGGAACCAGTCGGAACTCTTCGTCCAGCACACACTCATGTTGTGTTGTCGTTATCTTCGCGAGATGGCGTAAGCGATGAAATGTGGTTTGTTGATCCCCGCACATTTGGCGAAGTTGTTGTGTATGACCCGACACAGATTGCAGAAGTAATGCCAGAACTGATCAGGCTTGGTGTTGATCCCATTTGCGATCAATTTGATGCAGTTGTATTGAAAGCTCGTCTGCACGGAAAACGGGGGGCCATCAAACCGTTACTTCTGAGCCAGCATGTCATTGCAGGAATCGGCAATATTTATGCAGACGAGATATTGCATCGAGCGGGGCTGCGCTGGAACAGAACAGCAGATTCACTGACGCCTGCACAAATTCGTCGGTTAGCCCTGTGCATTACTGACGTCTTAACTGATGCGATCAATGCGGGTGGTTCGACGCTTGATGATTCCCAATATGTGGATATTGAGGGCAAATTTGGCTCGTATCAAGCAGAACACCGTGTGTATGGCCGAGATGGCAAGCGATGCGTGACCTGTGGAAAAGCCGATATTGCCCGAGTGGTCGCTGGTGGAAGGTCGACAGCTTTTTGCCCTCGCTGCCAGAAGTAACACGCCATTCCCCGAACACGGTGCCTGTCTATTACTGTTGTTCTCGCCGTGTTCCTTAAATCTCTCACTCTCAAGGGCTTCAAGTCCTTTGCCGATTCCACCGTCCTTGAAATGGAGCCAGGTGTCACTGTTGTGGTCGGTCCAAACGGCTCGGGTAAGTCCAACGTTGTCGACGCCATTGCGTGGGTATTAGGTGCGCAGGCTCCAAGTTCTGTGCGAAGCCAGAAAATGGAAGATGTCATTTTCAGTGGCACAAACAAGCGCGCGGCACTTGGTCGTGCTGAGGTAACTCTCACGCTCGATAACTCTGCTGGTCTACTGCCACTTGATTTTTCTGAGATCAGTGTGTCGCGAACATTGTTTCGAAACGGTGACAGCGAATATTCAATTAACGGAGTTGAGTGTCGACTTCTTGATGTACAAGAACTTTTGTCAGATGCCGGCGTAGGTCGCCAACAGCACGTCATCATTAGTCAGGGCCAGATTGATGCCGTTCTTACAGCGCGGGCAGAAGATCGTCGTGCAATCATCGAAGAAGCAGCTGGCATTCTGAAGTATCGCAAGCGCAAAGAAAAAGCTGAGCGTCGTTTAGAAGCAACCGAAGTCAACTTGTTGCGAGTCCAAGATCTCATTCGTGAAGTGCGCCGCCAACTACGACCACTTGAGCGTCAAGCAGAGGCTGCTCGCCGCCATGGTGAAATCGTGGGGGAACTTCGTGCGCTGCGTCTGTTCTTGTCAGGCCGTGAAGTTGCGTCGCTTCGTGCCCGCCTCACTGCGCTTGCAGGAGAAAAAGCAACCAGTGATTCGAGCGAGAAGGAAATTCGTCAAAAACTGGCTGCGCTGGATACAGAAGTGTTGGCAGCAGAAGCTGAATTGTCGGCGCGTGGAGAATCGGGCGTCAACGATGAGCTGATGCGAGTCGAACAATT
This sequence comes from Actinomycetota bacterium, assembly GCA_009705865.1. Classification (GTDB taxonomy): domain Bacteria; phylum Actinomycetota; class Acidimicrobiia; order Acidimicrobiales; family Ilumatobacteraceae; genus UBA2093. The sequence goes on from WLSJ01000036.1 coordinate 7,207, forward strand.
GCGCGAACGGGCACGAGGTTTGGCTGCAGTGATCGCTGAACGTCGCCGTTCGATGGAGCGCGACCAGGGACAACTGATTGCAGATGATGTAGTGGCTGCGCTTGAAGCAGATGCAGCACAAATGCGCGAAGAACTCATTGACGTTGAACGCAGTCTTGCAATTGCCATGCAAGAAAATGATTCGTTGCTGGAAGAAGAAGAAACCTTCGAACGCGAACGTACCGAACAAGGTCTCTTCCATATGGTGCAAAGCAATGAAGCATCAAATGCTGCTGCTGAGGTACGTGGCGAACTGCGCACATTGCGCAACACAGTGGAACAAGGTGCAGGCGAAGCACAAAAAATGCAGACTCGCACTGAGCAACTAGTTGCTCATGATGCTGAAGTTGCCGCAGGCATTGACCGGTTGCAGTCCGAATTGGCTGATGCAGAGACTGAAGTTGGCTCGTTACGGGCTCAGTTAGTTGATGTCACCGCAACACGCGAGCAAATAGAACTGTTAGGCGATGAAGCACAAGTTGCTCGCGCAGCTGCTGAACGACGCAGTGCACGTGCTGCTGCGAAGCTTGAAGCGTTAGAAGAAGCTGTCGCATCGTCGCGAGCCCGTATTGGCGCAGAACATCTCGCAAACATCTCAGGTGTAGTTGGTGCGCTAGTCGATCTGCTCGCTATTGATGCAGGCTGGGATGCCGCAGTCAAGGCGTCACTTGGCGAAGCGCTTGCATCGATTGTGGTTTCTGATTCAGCCTCAGCTCGTCGTGCGATTGAGGCACTGCAGGCGGTTGATCACAATGGCGCAGTTCTGGCTCTGGGTATTGCTTATGGCTCGTCGTCTAGCTTGCCTGCCGGCGTGCAATCAGTTCGTTCACGTGTACAACCAGCGAATGGTGCTCCAGCGCAATTAGGAGCATTGCTTGATGCGTTGTTGTCACATATCGGCTGCACCGATGATCTTGATGCTGCAATTTCAGCTATTGAATCGTCGCCATCGTCAACAGTCGTTACCCGTCGCGGTGATCGCTTGTCACCATCTGGTTGGCGTCTCGGTGCCGCAGATGACTTAGGTTCTCAAGAAGTCATCGAAAGAACTCGCATTGAAGTCGAGTCCGCTGTTGCTGATCTTGGTCGTCTTGCTGGCGAAGTGGAATCAGCTAAGACACGCCTCATCGCAGCGCGCCAACAAGGAACTCAGCTTCAATCACAAATTGACCGTCAATTGGTTGTTGTTGAAAGTGCGTCTGACAAGTTGACCACGGCCATTAACGATCGTCGTGCAAATGCAGCAGAACAGCAGATCACTCGTGATGCTGCTAACGAAACCCGTGCTCGCCTCACGCAATATCAGCAGCGAGTGCTTGAACTTGAAAACATCCTTCCTGGCCTTGAAGAGTCAGAAGCAGCAGAAGTTGCAGCTGCTCGCGCACAGACCGAAGAACGCGCAACCATTGATGCAAAGTCTGCCCACCTTGTCTTGCGCCGTAAAGATCTTGATGTTCGAGTTGCTGGTCTGCGTGAGCGCGAGCAATTCCTGAAGCAACGCGCAACCGATACCGAACGTCGCCTCGAAGTTGACTCAGCGGCCCGCCTTGAAGCGGGCACTCGTCGCCAAAAGATTGAAGCGGCGCTTGTTGCCGTTGGATTGTTGTCTGACTTGGTCGAGACCCACAAAGCCTCAACTGAGGCTCGTCTTGCTGAGCTGCATGAAATGCGTCGTCGCCAAAGTGACGAAGTGCGAGCAGTTGCAACACGTCTTGATAACGCACGACGTGGTCGTCATGAATCAGAACAACAACTTGAAGAATTGCGTGAACGTGTTCGTCGAGTTGATGTTGAAGAAGCTGAATCTCGTATGCGTCTTGAAGCTGCGGTAGAGATGATTCGTCGCGATCTCGAAGTGGAACCCGAAGTTGCTGAAGCTGCGCCAATGCCAGACGCAATTGAAGGCGTCACACATGCTGATCGTGCCCGAGTCCTTGAGCGCGATATCCGCCTCATGGGCCCCATTAACCCGCTTGCATTGCAAGAATTCACTGAACTTCAAGAGCGTCATCAATTCCTAGAAGAACAACTAAACGACGTCCGTGCGTCTCGTCGGGAACTTGCCCAAGTGATTGCAGCAGTCGATGTTGAAATTCAATCAGTCTTTGCAGAAGCATTTGCCGATGTCAGTGTGAACTTCACCAATCTCTTTACATTGTTGTTCCCTGGAGGTAAGGGCAAGTTAGTCCTTACAAACCCTGATGACATGTTGAATACTGGTATTGAAGTCGAAGCACAGCCGCCAGGCAAGACCTTTAAGAAGTTGTCGTTGTTGTCAGGTGGAGAACGCTCGCTCACAGCGCTTGCGTATTTGTTTGCGGTGTTCCGCAGCCGTCCTTCACCCTTCTATGTGATGGACGAAGTGGAAGCTGCTCTTGACGATGTGAACCTGCACCGATTCTTGGGACTCGTCAGTGAGTTCCGTCGCGATGCTCAGCTCATCATCGTGAGTCACCAAAAGCGCACCATGGAAGCAGCTGACTGCCTGATGGGCGTTTCGATGCAACCAGGTGGCTCATCGAAGGTTGTCACCGAACGTTCCACTGACGCATTGTCGCGATAGGGATCTTCATGCTTGCTTCGGCTTCAGTCAATATCGCCATTGCTCTTGGTGCAAGCGGTACTGGTGTTGCACTGCTTGTAGTGCTGCGCAGTCGCAGTTCACGATCACATGCCCCCGAAGTCCCTACAGTCGCAATCGAAGATGAGAAAACTCTTGCGGTCCCGGATGCATCTGTATCTGTAGTAGATGTTTCTGAAGTAGCGACCCCTGACGTTGTTGTTGCACCGAGTGTGCGCGAAAAGGCTGGTCGCACTCGTTCATTGTTCGCTTCGGCCTTTCAATCCATTCGTGGACGTGGCATCGATTCGGCAACATGGGATGAACTGGAAGAAACGTTGTTACTTGCTGACATCGGTATCGGATTAGCAACCCGATTGTTAGATCCATTGCGTTCAGCCGTAAAAGATGGCACGTTACGTTCGCCAGATGAAGTGATTGCAGCGTTGCGAGACGGCATGACTGCTCAGTTGGCAACTTCTGATCGGTCGTTGCATCTTGATGCTGTTGGTTCACCAAATGTGTGGTTGTTTGTGGGCGTCAATGGTGTCGGTAAAACCACCACCATCGGCAAGATTGCAACAGCACAAGCCGCACTAGGCACCACTGTTCTCATGGCGGCTGGCGATACCTTTCGCGCTGCCGCAGCCGAACAATTGCAAGTGTGGGCTGAACGCTCGGGTGCAGCATTTGTGCGTGGCGCAGAAGGCGGAGACCCAGCGTCGGTCATTTACGATGGCATTCAAAGTGCCGCGGCAAAGGGAATTCAATTAGTTCTCGGTGATACAGCGGGACGTTTACAAAACAAATCCAATCTGATGGAAGAACTTAAGAAGGTTCGACGAGTGGCTGATAAGGCAACTGGTGTCGTGAATGAAGTGTTGCTAGTTATTGACGCAACCACGGGCCAAAACGGACTCGCTCAAGCTCGTGAATTTGCCGCTGCCACAGACGTGACAGGCATTGTGTTAACAAAGCTTGACGGCTCAGCCAAAGGCGGCATTGTGTTCGCCATTGAAACTGAACTTGGTATACCGGTCAAACTGGTCGGCCTAGGCGAGACTGCAGTTGATTTGGTTGCGTTCGACCCGGGCGAATTTGTCGCTGCATTATTCGAATAAGTGATGATGTCGGGATGGGTGCCAGGAGCCCTAAGGTATTTGACAGTGTCACATTCTTATTTCAGGTCTTTTTCCATTCGGTCAGCTGTTGTACTACTCCTTGTTGGTGTTTTTGCTGGTGTCACTAGTGGCGGGTCCGTGTCCGCTTCGGCATCTACAAAAGCGACATGGAAATTCTCTTCATTAGGGGCCAGCCAAGTTGTGAAGTTGTCTGCTGTGGTTTCAGTAAATTCAACAGGCGTGAAGTCATGGTCGAAAACAGGTACATGTACGTTGACGCCTAAAAGAAACCCAACGAACCTGACGATGGGTACCACAGGTTTGTGCAAGTTGACGTTGAAAGTTGCTAAGTCAAAGAAGTATCTGGCGAAAACCTTCAAAAAAACGATCGTGCTTGCTGCCCCGGCAACAACAACAGTTGTCCCAACAACAATTGTGACCGTGCCAGCGGCTCCGACTACCACTATTGCATTGACGTGTGCGACTGGTGGAACGTGTGCGGTCGGTAATACGGGTCCAGGTGGCGGCACGGTCTTCTATGTTGCGTCTTCTACTTTCACGTCAATCGGTTCTGCTTGTAATACCGCATGTAAGTATTTGGAAGCTGCGCCTATTGGGTGGATTACATCTACAACACCTGAGTCCCAAGTTAACTGTTCAACTCCAGGCACAATTTCGTCAGACCCTAAATGTGAATGGTCGGGCAATACAAGTTCTGCTATCGGAACAACAGAAACCGGAATCGGAACGGGCTATGCAAATACGTCAGCGATGATTGCACAAAGTAACACTGCTGGTAAAGCAGGAACTGTTGCCCGTGCATTTCGGGGCGGGGGCAAAGCGGACTGGTATTTGCCATCGCATGACGAAACTCATCAGATGTATGTCCAGAAGACAACGATTGGTTTAACTGCTGACTGGTGTTGGAGTTCCTCTGAGTCCGATGCAATTGGCGCATGGCTCCGATTGATCGTCGATGACTACGAAACCCGCACGCAGAAAAGCTACGCAGGATGCGTTCGGCCGGTGCGGGCTTTTTAGCTAATTACTTTTGTGTCAAGGTTTAGCAAGTGAGTCGCTGCATTATTCGAATAATTGGAACGGCGGGAACTCTTGTGCGATCCGTTTCGTCAAATACTCAACCCCCTCTAGAAAAAGGCTCATATGTTTCGTAGCAAATCAGTTCTCGTAACTTCCATCTTCGGATTATCGGCACTAGTGCTCGGCAGCTGTAGTTCGTCTGGTCCTGTAGTTCTTTCTCTGAGGTCAACTCAGGAAAGATCTGGCGCTAATGCTGCAAACCCCAAAATGAGTGCAGAGATTGCTGATTCACGTTTGGCATACGGATATGACATCTCATACAAAGTTGCGAGTGACCTTCCTGATTTAGGCAAAGAAGGCAAGGCATGGTCTGTGACTCCGATGAAGGACAATCGGGCAACATTGAAGAAACTTGCAACCGGGTTTGGCATTGCTGGCGAGGTTGTGAAGGTAGACAAAAATTCTTTTTCTATTGGTCAAGATGACAAGACAGGCACTGGACTGTGGCTGTATGTCGATGTTTCTAGTGCATGGTGGTCTTATTCATCGGCTGCACAGATGGGAGGTGGCACCATTTCATCACCAACATGCGCGCCGGATGCGACAAAAACCGAGTGCGTCATTAGTGGCGAACCAGTTGCTCCACCAGCACCTCCGAAGAATCTTCCCGATGCTGCTGCTGCGACTGCGCGAGTGTCTCAGATTTTGAAAGATGCCAATTTGAAGGTGAATTCGTACTCGCTCAGCGCCACAACTTCGACATGGTCTACAGATGTAGTGGGCATTTTGAAGGCAGGCAATGTTGCCAGCAATATTTCAATGATGTTCTCATTCGGAGCAGACGGGGTCATTACATATGCATCGGGCCCGTTAGTAGAACTCACAGACGCAGGGGCATACCCGTTAATTTCACCAACTGCTGCAGTGAAACGGTTAAGCCAAATGCAATACGGGCTCGTCGGGCCAACGGCGCGATCTGCTGTTGACACGGCTGTGTCATCGCCGCCTGTCGAAGGTTCGGAGCCACAAACAGTTGAAGTGCCGATCACTGGGGTGCGGTTAGGGCTGATGCAATCAACGTTGACAAACAACTCAAGTATTTTGCTTCCTGCTTATACGTTCACCAATGCTGATGGAGATGTTGGCACTGTTATGGCTGTGGAAGATAAGTATTTCTCTTTCGGAGAAAGCGAAGTGACGGAAGGTTCAGAGCCGGTTCCAGTACCAGTTGATCCTGGTGCAGGTGGTGGCTCAACTGGTGGCTCAACAGGTGCTGACTCTGGTCCTGCTGTGTCGCCGATTAATCCTGTGGCACTGCTTGATGATGCCGCAGCAAAGAAGTTGCTGGGTTTGTCAGAAGATGAAGCACAAAAAGTTGCAACGGAATCGGGTTGGACAGTGCGTATTGCTAACCGCGATGGCGAAGCATTCATGCTGACGACTGATTTTCAGACAAACCGAGTCAATCTCACGGTGACTAAGGGTTCAGTCACTGCCGTCACCATTGGCTAGCTCTGTATCGGCAGATTTGCACCGATAACCTAATCACCGCATGTTTGATTCGTTAGGCGACCGATTACAAGGGATTACAAAGCGTCTTCGCGGCAAAGGTCGTCTGACCGAGGCTGATGTTGACGACGTACTTGCCGAAATTCGCACTGCACTTCTAGAAGCTGACGTCAACGTTGGTGTCGTGCGCGATGTTGTTGCACGAATTCGCGAAGAAGCAATTGGTGTCACAGTCTCTGAGGCACTTGACCCCAGTCAACAAATCATCAAGATCGTTAATGCCGAATTGGTGGCAATGCTTGGTGGGGAAACTCTCAAGATTGCGTACAGCAGTGTTCCGCCCACTGTCATCCTTATGGCTGGTTTGCAAGGGTCGGGTAAAACCACCAGTGCTGCAAAGTTGGCGCGTTGGTTTAAATCACAGGGTCGTCAACCACTTCTTGTCG
>WLSJ01000037.1 GCA_009705865.1 Actinomycetota bacterium
GAACGCGCATACGAGCTACTGCAATTGCGTCGTGAATACATCGAAGCTAACGGTGGACCTAAAAAGAAAAAAGCTGGCGGTCGCAAAGCTGTCGCAAAGAAGGCTCCGGCCAAGAAAACCGCTGTGAAAAAAGCTGCGGCAAAGAAAGCACCAGCAAAAAAGGCGGCAGCAAAGAAAGCCGCGCCGAAAAAGGCTGCAACAACTTCTTCGGATGACGAGTGAGCACTCCGGCATACATTGCACTTGAGGGTTTAGAAGGCTGCGGAAAAAGCACGCACACAAAGCGTCTCGGCGAACACCTCAATGCTGTCATCACGCGCGAACCTGGTGGCACACGAATTGGTGCACTGCTTCGTGCCATCTTGGCTGATCCAGAAAACACTGACCTCGCACCACGCACCGAAGCATTGTTAATGGCAGCAGACCGCGCGCAACATATGGCAGAAGTTATTCAGCCTGCGTTAGACCGCGGACAACACGTTGTTAGTGATCGTTCTATTTATTCAACGCTCGCGTACCAAGGGTACGGACGTCGTTTGGGCACACCAGACCTTTTGAATATCTCAACATGGGCTCTGAATGGTCGCCTTCCCGACATGGTTGTCTATATTTCTGTGCCCACCGACATTCTCAATGAACGTCTTGCGAAAAGAGACCTTGACCGGTTTGAACGTGAAGGCGCAGATTTCTTTGCTCGTATTCACGAAGGCTTTACCGAACTGCGCGAAGCTGACCCAGATCGCTGGATTGTCATCGATGGCACTGTGCCAAAGGATGACGTCGAGGCAGCCATTCGTGTTGCAGTACTTGACAGACTGAATTAGTAGCCTGCCTACATGGCATCGGTATGGGATTCAGTGGTTGGCCAAGGCCGCGCAGTTGAACAACTGCAGCACGCTGCCATCTCCCCCGTTCATGCGTATCTCTTTGTTGGCACAGAAGGCTGCGGCAAAGATGAAGCATCCCGTGCTTTTGCTTCCATGCTGTTGTCCGGCACGGATGATTCAACAGACCGCATCAACGATTTAGTGATGCGTGGTGTTCACCCTGACGTTCACGAAGTTCGGCGTGACGGTGCATCCATTCTAAAAGAACAAGCTGAAGACATCATCAAGATTGCCTCAATCACCCCTAGCGAAGGTTCTCGCAAAGTCATCATCGTGCATGAAGTTCATCTCATGGCGCCAGCAACAGCTGCAATGCTTCTCAAAACCGTTGAAGAACCACCATCGGGAGTTTTCTTCATCATGCTTGCTGACCAAATTGATGAGTCACTGTCCACCATCGCATCGCGATGCCTTTCAGTGCATTTCGGATTACTCGAAGCTGCAGATATTGAAACTGTTCTCATTCAGTCAGGCATTGCGCCCGCTCTTGCACACGCAGCAGCTCAATCAGCTGCAGGCAGTATGTCTCGCGCGAAATTGCTTGCATCAGACCCACAACTCGCTCAACGCCGCGAATTTTTCGCAAACATTCCTCGCCGTATTGACGGCACCGGTGCAACAGTTGCTGCCATCGTGGAACAAATCCTTGCTCTCATCGACGATGCAGTTGAACCTCTCAGTAATCAACACGCACAAGAAGTTGTTGATACTGAAAAGACTCTTGCACTGATGGGTGTGAAACGTGGCGGTAAGAAGATGCTTGAAGATCGCCACAAGCGTGAAATTCGTAGGTACCGCACTGACGAGCTTCGTTCAGGCCTCACCGCTATCGCAAGTATCTATCGCGACGAACTGACACGTAACCCAAACATTCATCGCCCAGAGGCTTACATCACTGCCATCAACAGACTTCATGAAGGTATGCGTCGCTTATCATTGAATGTTAATGAAGCCATTTTGCTGCGCGATCTCATCTGGTCGCTTCCCTCTCCATCAGCAGATGCTGCACTGCAGTTCGTATTGTCAGAGCATGCCGAATGAATAAGAACAGACTCCCAATCATTGTCGGACTCTTTCTTGGGCTCGCCGGCATCATGCACTTTGCTAACCCATCTTTTTTCAATGACATCGTTCCGCCATGGCTCCCGCCCAGCCGCGAATTCTGGACATATATAAGTGGTATCGCCGAACTTGCCACAGCAGCTTTGTTGTTACGCCCCACAACTCGCAGAGCAGGTGGAATAGCTGCGTTTCTATTGTTCATTGCGGTCTACCCCGCCAACTTGTACATGACATGGGATTGGCGAAACGAAGCTGCATCACAGCAGTTCATCTCTTGGGCTCGCCTTCCGTTTCAATTCCTCTTTATATGGGCTGCTTGGTCCATCATTCAGTCACACTCAGCAGATGATCGCCCTGCAATGCCAGGCGATGTCGCATAACTATTGGTTGCTCGGCATTCTCGTCGGTACAGTTAAGTTCCTGCCCAGGTAGCTCAGTCGGTAGAGCAACGCACTCGTAATGCGTAGGTCAGGGGTTCGATTCCCCTCTTGGGCTCCAGTTGCAACAGAAGTTTCTATCAACTTGACCATAGCTACAGAGTTGTTAGGGTTCTCGCATGTCAGGTGAAAACGCAATACCTAGTTTCCCTCCACCGCCACCGCCGCCACCACCATCAGGACAAAAGAAACGTAGATCTCCGCTTGTGCTTGGTGGAATGATCTTTGGAATTTCCCCTCTGCTCTTCAGTCTTGTGGCATCAATTTTCGTTGAGGATGCACTAAACGAAAGCACAGCCCTTGGCTCTACGCCTTTGTACATGATTTTTACTTTGCCAATCGGCTTTGTCATCGTCATGGTCGGCCTCACCACTGGCGCTCGCAACGTAACTAACCGAAACCGTTAAGCAGCCGGTGGGAAAAGGGCTCCAGTAATTCAGCCCGGTGAATACAGAGCACGAAGTTCGCGTTTGCGAATCTTGCCTTGTGCGTCAACCGGTAGCGCATCAAGAAACACAATTCGTTTCGGAACTTTGTACGCCGATAAGAGACCCCGACAAAAGTCAATGACATCAGATTCCGAAACCGTCATACCCTGACGAAGAACTACAAAACCTGTGACCGCTTCAGCCCAGTATTCATCGGGTAGCCCCACAACAGCAGCTTGTGAGATTGCTGGGTGTTGGTGCAAGGCATCTTCAACTTCTAAAGAAGACACATTCATGCCGCCCGTTTTCACCATGTCTTTAATGCGATCAAAGAAAAAAAGATTGCCATCGTTGTCACGATGCACAATGTCGCCAGTGTGTAACCAACCATTCGAAATAGTTTCTGCTGTTCGTTCTGCGTCATTGTGGTATCCCGCCATCACAGATGGAGACCGACAAATCATCTCTCCTGTGTCTGTGTCGTTGCCATCAGCATCAACAATGCGAACTTCTAATCCCGGAGTCGGAATACCAATCCACCGAGGATCACCAGCAGGAATGTCATCGAACGTTCTGAACCAACCAATAGTTCCTAATTGCGTCAGTTCCGATTGACCCCAATAACTTGCCCAGCGAATATGCGGCGCTTTGTTTGCAAAAGTTTCAAGCATGGTGCGCGACACTAAGCCACCATATGTTTGGCACGTGCGAAGGCTCGAGAAATCTGCCGTTGCGAATTTTTCTGAACGCGTCAGCCCCACATAAAAAGTTGGTGTTTGAGAAATGGTAGTGATGCGTGCTTCTTGCACTACATCCAGAACAGCATCAGGCGTGACCGCTTCAAGAAAAACCAAAGTAGACCCAACGAGCAACATTGATGTAATACTGCCGATTCCCGCAATGGTGTGAAACGGTTTCACAAACAGATACACATCATCCGGTGAGATATACCCCGCTGAAAGAAGTGAGAATGTCGTTGAAATCAAATAGTTGCGATGCGGAATCAGTACGCCTTTAGGTTTACTTTCAGACCCACTGGTGTACACCAACAATGCAATGTCATTTTCATTGACATCACTTTCCGTTGTATCAAGTGGTGTGTTCTGTACTAGGGAAGAAAACTTCGTCACTTCAATTGACGATCTGATATCGGAATCGCCAACAACGATGACATATTGCACAGTGGTCAACTTCTTCAGTATTTCTTCACATTCATGCAAGCGTGATTCCCCAATGACAACTGTTGTTGCGCCAGCGTGTTCTATTTGCCATTCAATATCAGCAAGTGGTGCAGCCCAATTCACTCCGGTAACTGCAGCGCCAATCTGCAATGCTCCCAGGTAGGCCACGATGTACTCAACGCCATTCGGTGCACAAATAGCCACCACGTCACCGCGTTGTACTCCTAGTTCGCGTAAACCTGTGGCACATGATGCGGCACGCAGATCTACTTCTTTGTATGTCAGAGCGTTTTGTGAACCGTCAGTGTTGTACGTGACCAAGGCATCTTTGTTTGGCTGTCGCAATGCTTGGCGATGAATTGCATCTCCAATTGTTGCCCGACCAACAACACCACTTGAATGTTCAGACATCACAGTCTTTACTTCGGTGCCTCAATCGGATTTCCAAACTTCTCAACAAACGTGAAATCTTCAACCGGATTACGCGTCAACTTTGTTACCAGTTTGGTTGGCCACCCCACCATCACCACTGCTGCTAATGCATAACCATCTGGGACACCAAGAAGTTTCTGCATTTCCTTTTCACGATGTGACAACAATGTGGTGATACGCGTGCCCAAACCCTCGTTGCGCGCAGCGAGTTGAAAATTTTGAACAAACGGAAAGATGGACCCACCTCCAACTACGCTCGGCCGCCCTGCATTGATATCTGTCACTTCTACGACCGACATATCAATCCAAATGGCAAGGTGTACGGGAATGGTAAAGATTTGAGCTGCAAAAGTGTTTGACTCAATTACCTTTGCTCTGCGATCTGGGGGCAAATTTTCTAGTGGTCCATATCGCTTTGCTACATAGTCATTCCACGGTTCTTGATACAGATCACTGATTGCCTTTCGTGTGTCAGCGTTCTTGACCACCACAACGCGCCACCCCTGTCGGTTTCCCCCCGATGGTGCAAAACGTGCTGAATCCAGGACGCGGTAGAGAACTTCGTTGTCAACATCTTTCGGCTCGTAGTGCCGAGTAGCCGCCGTTTGGCGCATAACTTCCGAGATATCCATACTTCCCCCACAGCTCCAGATAGACACCCGTCGCTCTGTGGAATGTAGCACTCGTTTCGTCATGTAATTAGGGTCACCATTGGGTACTATCGGCTCTATGAAAAAAACACTTCGTTGTTCAGTTGTCGTCGCTTTAGTGGCTGGCATTCTTGCCGTCGCCGCTTCATCACCAGTGACACCAGTAAGCGCCAAGCGCGTCAAAGCAACTCCACGAAGTGGCATGTACAAGATTGCTGCTGCAAGCTTCGAAGGTGCGCCTCCAGGGTGTGTTTACAATTGCCCGACCGTCAAGTCCACCTACCCATCAATTGAGACACAGACCAACTTCTCTGAATTGGCTTCAGCTACCAAAATTGACACAAACACCAGTTCCAATTCTGGAATTAATGCACACACCTGCGCCATTTTTTCTGATAGCAGCCTCAAATGCAAGGGGAGCAATGCCTACGGACAATTAGGAGATGGAACAACTACTTCTAATGAACAGTTTGTTAGCGCAGTATCGGCAAGTACCGCACTTTCTCAGGTAACAGATGTTGATACTGGAACCATGGCAACTTGTGCAATCGTGGCAGGAAATTTACGTTGTATCGGCAACGGCTTCACCACAACCCCAACAGTATGGAACAACTACGGAGCACCTGCAGGAGCAGGTCTTGTAAAAGTATCTCTATCGAATGACATGGGCTACGTCAACGGCCGATATAACCAACTCGTCTGCATTGTGACAACTGCGCCTGCAGTATTATGTGCGTGGATCAACCCAGATAGCGTTGCCCAGACCGTTGCATGGACTACTTTCAATGTATCCGGTGCCACAGATGTCGCTATTGGACGTACCGAAGTATGTGTTTCGGCTGCCGTTAGTAAGTGTGCAAAGTTTGCCGTTACAGGCGTCGATTTCACCGACTACCGAGAGATTGTTGGTGGAGAAAATGGTGAGGCTTTGTTTGCGATACCTCTGTTCAACAGCCTTTGTGTATACGCAAGTGGGGCTGTTGGATGTGGGCCAACATCTGGCACTTCATCTACTATCCAGCTTTCATTGATCGGGGTTATGCCGAAGCCTCATTCAGTATTCACTGGATCAGCAGGTGGATCACTTGATGCACTGCTTTTTGCGGGCCCGACGGGAATTCTCTATACAAACATGTGTCGTCTCTACAGTGTGTCTTGTGGCAACTCGAGCAATGTATCCACTGTCGCAGCTTTCACAGATTCAACAGCTACAAGCTATAACTACGTCACCCGCGTTAACGCTGTGTCCAACACCCCTGAATATCTCAATCTCACAGTGGAATCAAGCACACGTAAAATGCGTTCACTGGTTCCATTTACTGTGAAGACTGCCTCAGGTGAAACGCTTGCTGGTTCGTCAGTGAAATGGGCAGCTCCTGATGCGCCAGGGCTTCTCGCAAGCAGCAAGTCATCCGTGTTGAGTTCTGATGCTCTTGGAGAAGGTAGAACCACATTGCCAACGGGACCTGTGACATTTACTCTGCAATATGGTGTTGTTGCTTCTGGGGCTGAACTTCAAGCCACTTCGTTAACAGTGATTGTTCCTGAAACAGGAACAGTGAATGTTGTTGTGCCTGATCCGCCAGCAATTGTCGACAGAAAAATCAGCGTCACTTTGCCAGATAATTCGCCGGTTCCGAATGCCACCATAACTTTGAAGAACAACTACATCATGTATGCGTATCAAGCTTCTACTAACGGAACTTCTGTGTGGTCTTCAACACCAAAAGACAACAGTGGCTTTATGGGTAACATCGGATGCGCATATTGCTATGTTGCTCCACCGGTCTATGTCACTGGTGATGATGGTTCTGTAACGTTCCGTTCGTTTGCGCCAGCGGTGCGTTCAAGTATTTCCGATGCAGCTATCGGATACGACGACGGCGAGCTCAGCCAAACAGTAAATTACAACTTCACTGATATCACCAGTACCGTTCAGCTATCGTTCATGGCTCAATTAGCTTTGGTGATTGCGGATAAAACTCCCGCAACACCTGAAATTGACCTCAATACAAATGCCAGTGGAACTATAGATATCCCAGCTGAATTGAAAGACGAAAACGGAACACCTATTTCTATGTTCGAAGCAACAGCTGAAGAGGTGTGCGACACCATGGACACTGGAGGTTTGTTTAGCGCAACCGACAATGTTGATTCATTGTGCACATCAAACGTTAAGGAAAAGAGCGTAGAGACTGCAATTGTGAGTTCTTCAGGCGTGCGTGCAATGGGTATTAATACCTCTGCTGCATGCAGTACAAAGAAGACAGCGATCACCGACTCGAGCGGAAAAGCAAAAATTCGCTTGTGCGTTAAGAAATCAACCAAACTCCGCGTTCGCGGAAAGGGTGCTCTTGGCTCACGTTCGTTCTGTCTGCGTGTCAATGGCAAACCATGCGCTGCCACTGTGCCCACCACAAATATGGGATCACGATTGATGAGTGCCAATACAACACCTGCCATGCGTAGCCTCATCAAGCCTGTGGGCAAAGGTGCCGTTAGTTATTCAGTGCCGAACAATGGTCAATGTCGCAAATCGCCGTCAAACAAGTTGGTTGTCGAATCATGGGTGCAGAAGGAAACTAAAAAGAACCCTGTGTACTCATGCACCGTCACAATGATGCAAAAACGCTCTGGTAAAAACCCTGCAACAAAGAAGACATTGACACTGCTTTTGCGCTAGCCCACATGGCGGGTACCATGCCCGTATGAAAAAGACCTTGCTTGGTCTGTGCATCGTGATGATTGGTGCGTGTAGTGGTAATTCCACTACACCTCCCACCACCAGTACCGTTGCAACAGTTCCCACCACCACTGTGCCTGTTGTAACCACTACTACCCTGCCTGCCATCGTGAACCCGCCAAGTGGCGAAAAGATTGTCGACTGTGACAAGAAGGCAATCAGCGCAAGTTACGGAGAAAAACTTCGGCTTGAATTCTGTACTCAAACATGGGCCATGGGCGACACTGACAAAGACACATGGAACTGCCCGAAAGAAGGGTGTGAACAGACACGGTTGTACCACCTTGTTGATAACAAATGGGAGTCACCATCTATTTGTTACCGCAACCAACCGTTAACGCGTTTTGCACTTAGTTGTTACATACCGAACGTGGGGCCAGCAACATTGGCAGAAATTCCGCCTCAAGATGTCGCGTGCTTGATTTGGATAACAAATAGATCACTGCCTTTTTTCCAAGAGACCGGATGCACTGCCAGCAAGGCTGACATAGCTGCAGCTATGGCCGTCACTTGTACTGCATATTTTGAAGCCACATCTTTACCAATTGAGAAATGCGATCACGGACAACTAGTCACTGATATGCAAAAGAAACTGCGTGACGCTGGTTATTCAATGAGTGTTGACGGATACTTCGGACCAGCCATGGCACAAGCGGTTTATTCTTTCCAAGGAAAAAAGAAACTGACTCAACTTGGAATTATTGATAAGGCCACATGGGAAGCTCTTACGGGAAAGCCATTCCCAAGCTGACATGATGTCTCCTGCTGTTGAGCGTGCACACCAGAACGCCGTTGATTCTGGTCGTGATTTTTACACTGATCCTGAAACCGGATTAATGGTTATGACTGCTTTGTATCTAAAAAAGCGTGAATATTGCTGTGCCAACATTTGCCGTCATTGCCCGTTTGGCCATGACGGCAAAAAACACTAAGTCAACGCCAAACGTTCAAATTGCTCTGATGGTGCGTTCACCTCATGTAGAGCAGACCTCAAAAGTTCTTCTGCATCTTTTGCAATATTGTCATTAATGCGGTTCACGGTTTCATCCGGGTCTTCACCGCGATGAAACATCATGGTTTCATACTGCTTTGCGTATCCCCAGAAGGGCAATAAGTCACCTTCACGGAATGGTTGGCGAATAACAGGCACAGTGCTGCCCGGCATGTAATCAAGTACTGCGCGCGCATCAGGCATGGGCATTTTGAAATCTGGCATAGAGCCAATCGGCATTGTGCTCCATCTGTTTGACCACATAGTTTGCGGGAAATTTTTGTCTTGCGGTCCGCGTGTATAACGCCATTCATTTGTCACCAGTTGAACTTCTCGGCCCCACACTCCGG
Source organism: Actinomycetota bacterium (assembly GCA_009705865.1). Classification (GTDB taxonomy): domain Bacteria; phylum Actinomycetota; class Acidimicrobiia; order Acidimicrobiales; family Ilumatobacteraceae; genus UBA2093. The sequence goes on from WLSJ01000037.1 coordinate 9,162, forward strand.
TCAACAGCCAATCGCGCACCTGTGTCGAAGCACCGGTCAGTAGAGGAACAAGTGAAGAGCCATGTGCCGTGTGTTTGATAGGCGCATCAAAAATATCTGCGAGTGTTGCATGAATATCTGTTGAGGTAGTGAGTGCATCATTTGTGGTGGGCGCTACTCCCGGCCATGCAATCAACATTGGAATGTGTCCGAGAGGTTTGTACACCGGAATGCCGGGCTTCCCCCACACATCGCGGCCATATGCGTCTTTGTCTCCTAAGTAGTGACCATGATCTGTGCACAACACCACAACAGTGTCGTCCCACGCATTCGTTGCATCAAGCGAATCAAGAACTTTGCCCAACCAATGATCAATCATTGACAATTTTCCGCCGTACTGTGCACGAACTTGCACAGCATCACGGTCAGTCAATACACCTTCTTTTATTGCATCAATTGCATACGGCGGCCAAACAAGATGATCGCCTTCCCATGAATCGTCATACCGATCCGCCCAACGTGCCGGGGTATCGAACGGCTCATGTGGATCAAATTCATCTACAAACAGAAAAAACCGTTCGCCTTGTGCGCGATGTACAGGTGCATCTTCAAGCAGCCACCGAGCCGTTGCTTGCATCGTGCGAGGGCCAGGGAAATCTTCTTCACCCTTAAAGAAACCACGAGAGTTGTCGTAGTGAGTGTGGCCGCGTCCGAACGATGGCGCTCCGAGCCAGGATGGATCAGAGCGTGTCTTCCACGCGTCACTTTCATGTCCGCGTTCGTAGCTCCATGCAGTGAAATCTGTGTGGTAATTCTCACCACCAACTTCAAAAAGATGAGGATGATCTGTAATGAGTTGTGTCACTACACCGGCGCGACGCAACGAAGCAGTAATTGGTTCTTCCCACAATTCAATGGAGCCCCACGGTTTCCATAAGAAATCCCACGCGCCCACCAAAATGTCGTGACGAGCTGGAATACATGGCAATGAACCAGTGTGATGATTTGTAAAACGTACAGACCGCGCCGCCAAGCGATCAAGGTTTGGCGTATCAAAGTTGCCACCGCCATACGCGCCCAACTCATGCCGATTCAAACTGTCAAGTAGTAATACAACTACGTTCTTCGGCGAAGCAATCATGAAGTTCTTTCGGTAAATACTGTGTGCAACCAGTTCATCGTGGTGGCAAACATCTCATCATGACTTTTTGCCAGAAGATGATCATCGCCATGCATCACATGTAAGTCTCCCGTACCAGCGATAGCTCGGACAACTTCACTTGCTTCGAGGGGCAAAATGGAATCGTTGTCGCCATGAAACATCAGCAACGGAATCGTTCCGAGCCCTCCAGCTATTTCACAGCCAGCAGATTGCGTGGCAAAGGTAACGACGCCGCACACCATCTGGGCTAACCCCACTGCCACCCGAATTGCGACCGCACCACCAAAACTGTGCCCCATAACAACAACGGCATCAGCACCACTTCCAACAAGTAACTGCACTGCAGCTGCCGTATCAACACAACATGAATCCATGTCGTTTGGTTTCCGATAACTCATACGAATAGATGGAATACCTTGCGCCACCAACGCCTCACCAAGCGCATGAAACAGACTGTCCCCTGGCCCCAGTGTTCCGCCCATGGCGCCACCCACCATGACGACGCCGACGTTCTGTGCGTCCCCATCTGGCTCGTGCCAGAGAAGTGACAAAAGTCCGCGCCGGGTATACATCTCTAGCTGGCGCAGATTTGGCCCAATAATGGCTTGCTGACTCGCCATTATTCCGAGCGCATCGAGGGGTGTTTCAGCTCTGTCGTGACCCATGTCGTTCTCTGCCATGTGGGTACCCTAGTAAGTAGATGACAACCATAAAGACACAGGCAGATCTCACCAACGATCTCGATCTTGAGGTTGCTGGGCGTATTGGTCGCTCGTGGCGTGAAATTCGACGCGGAGCAACAGCAAGCAACGCACGTGATGCAATTTATGGCATCGGCGGAAGTGCCATTGAACCTGGCCAGATGGATGCTCTTGATTTGCTCGTCACTGTTGAGTCATGTCGCATGGGTGAATTGGCTGAACACCTCCGCATTGACCGCAGTACTGCAACGCGCGCTGTTCAACGCTTGATTAAGGATGATTTGGCAGAACATGTGAAGCATGCAGGCGATGGTCGAGTTGTTGCAATTGCAGCCACTCAACGCGGACGAAAAATTCATGCTGAAGTTTCCGAACGACGACGCAACATTATGTTTTCCGTCATGAATCAGTTTGAGCAAGATGAACGGTTTGCATTGGCCGAACTGCTGGAACGCTTCACTGCAGCTATTGATGAAGCTGTCAAAGTAAAAAGGCGCCGCAATTCCTGACGGACTTCAAAAACCATGAGTGCACAAGAAGCATTCACCGCTGATGCAATGCAATATGCTCCACAATTGTTTTCTACTGCATTGCGAATGACACGCAATAGGTCTGATGCTGAAGATTTAGTGCAAGAGACCTACATCAAGGGATGGCGGTCATTCCATACTTTTCAAGAGGGCACAAACTTGCGCGCGTGGTTGTTTCGTATTATGACCAACACGTACATCAACAAGTACAACGCACAAAAACGTAAAGGCACCGAAGTCGAGCTAGACGATATTGAAGAACTCTTCTTGTACAAGCGCTTGGGTTCGATTGATCAATCTCAACTCAGTAGTTCAGCTGAAGACCAGATGCTCGAACTCTTTACTGATGACGAAGTAAAGAACGCCATCGAGTCCTTGCCTGAAGATTTCCGAATTCCGGTCTTGTTGTCAGATGTTGATGGCTTTTCGTATAAAGAAATCTCCGAAATGCTTGAAATCCCGATGGGAACCGTGATGTCTCGGCTCCATCGGGGAAGAAAAGCCATGCAAAAGATGTTGTACGAGTACGCACGTGAACGAGGGCTCATTGTTGAGCCCGTGACTATTGAAGGAACCGGCGAATAACCGCCAGAGCGAGCAGAGCTATCGATATGCCAAATTGCCAAGAAACACTGAAAGAACTGGAATTGTTCCTTGATTCAGAGCTGCCCAACGCCCGAATTGAAGAAATTATGGTCCACCTCACTGGCTGCACCGATTGCCAAGGGGCCTTTGAATTCCATGCTGAATTACGCGCAATTGTTCGCGCCAAAGCCAAACGAGATCACCTGCCAGACGGCTTTACCGACCGCCTTCTGGCCTGCTTCGAGCCACAAACAGATCCAGACTGACCAACTGGTAATAGTTCTCAGTGGCCTGCCATTGGCTACGCTGGAGACATGTTCGCAGCGAATGTATGGCATTGGTGGATCGGTGTAATCCTTCTTATCTCAAGTATCGGGGCAGTGGCCTCGGTGTTTGTTGGCTACGTCGGCAAGGTCAGCGCAACCCGCTACCCCAATCGCCGTCAACGCCAAGCCCTCAAGCAGAAGTAAACAACCTTCTTGATCGACGAACTACTTCGTCGCTGCACTTTTCCTCCTGCTGGTACTGCTGTCTCATGCGCAGTCTCGGGCGGACCCGATTCCATGGCGCTGATGTTGTTGGCTCATGCGCATGGTCTCAATGTCACAGCTATTCATGTTGACCATGCATTACGGACCGATTCAGCAAGTGATATCGACGTTATTGACCCCGTTGCAGAATCATTAGGAATCACAGTCATTGTGCACACAGTGCAAGTAGAACACGGGCCGAACTTGGAAGCTCGCGCCCGCACTGCCCGTTACGGCGTTTTACCAAACGATGTCATGACTGGTCACACCGCAGATGACCAAGCAGAAACAGTGCTCATTAACTTGTTGCGTGGCGCCGGTGCACAAGGTCTCGGCGCTATGCGCCCGGGTATTTCGCGCCCACTTCTCGCCTTGCGTCGCAGCGACACACATGCGGTGTGCCAAGCCGCTGGAATTGCCACCGTGACTGACTCCACTAATACGGATCCAAAATTTCAGCGCAATCGTGTTCGTCATGAACTTCTGCCATTGATGACAGACATCTCATTGCGTGACCCAGTGCCACTTCTTGTTCGTAGTGCCGATGTCTTGCGCGATGACAATGACTTACTGGAAGAATTGTCCCTAAATATTGACCCCACCGATGCTGTGGCGTTGGCTGCTGCTCCTGCCCCACTTGCTCGTCGGGCTCTTCGTCGCTGGCTCTCAGATCCGTACCCCCCAGACCTTGCCACCCTCGAACGGATCATGACCGTTGCCCGCGGTGAGGCATTGGCCTGCGATATCGGAGAAAATCGTGAAATTCGTCGCAGTAAACAGAGGCTCATACTGCACTTGCTGGGGTAACTTGATGTGCGGCGTTTTTGCGCCGTCAGACCGAGCCAACACTTTCAAGGAGACCTGAATGCCCCCGAAACTTCGCGGAAAATGGGCCCTTGGAATTACCCCTCGTAATTTCACTTGGGTCATCAAGGATTGCCTTGCCATTTGTGAGCGACCAGGGGGATACGGCGACAACCATCGCC